>SMLU01000004.1:300000-434015 GCA_007859745.1 Phycisphaerae bacterium RAS1
CTCGTGCGCGTCATCCGCGACCGCCAACCCAGCGACGGCATCTTGCGCTGTGACGGCTCGGCCACGATTCAGGCCATGCCGGCTCCGAATCTGCGCGAACGTATGACGCGCGTCGCCACGTTCACCAAGCTCAATCGCAAGGGCGAGGAAGTCGCCGCACATCCGGCCGCGTGGCTGGTGAGCGCGGTCGAGGCCCGCGCCGAGTGGGACGGCGTCCGTCACCTGATGGGCGCCTCCGATGCGCCGATCCTCCGTCCTGATGGGTCGGTCTGGCAGGCCCCCGGATACGACGAACGCACGGGCGTGCTGTTCGAGCCGGTGCCCGGCGCTTCGTTCCCGCCGATCGACAGCGAGGTCAATATCGACGATGCCGACGCTGCCCTCACCACGCTGCTGGAGGTCGTCTGCGATTTCCCGTTCGAGTCCGAAGAACACAAGTCGGCGTGGCTGGCGGCGCTGCTGACGCCGCTGGCGCGGTTCGCATTCACAGGTCCGTCGCCGCTGTTCCTGATCGACGCCAACATTCGGGGGGCCGGGAAGGGCCTGCTGGCCCAAGCCATCGGGCGGATCGTTCTCGGTCGCGAGATGCCGGTCAGCAGCTACTCCCACGACGCCGACGAAATGCGGAAGAAGATCACGTCTATCGCCATCGCCGGCGACCGCATGATCCTGCTCGACAACCTCGAGGGCAGTTTCGGCAATGACGCACTGGACCGGGCGCTGACGAGTACGCGCTGGAAGGACCGCATCCTCGGCAAGAGCGAGGAGATCGAGCTGCCGCTGATCCCGGCCTGGTATGCGACCGGGAACAACGTCCAAGTCGCCGCTGACACAATGCGGCGGATCATCCACGTCCGGCTGGACTGCCTGAACGAACGACCGGAAGAGCGTTCCGGATTCAAGCACGACAACCTGCTCGCCTGGGTCGAAGCGCGTCGCGGAGCGCTGCTTTCCGCGGCGCTGACGATCCTGTCGGCGTATCTGCGGTCGGGGCGGCGCACGCACAACCTCAAGCCGTTCGGAAGCTTCGAAGGCTGGTCGAACGTCGTTCGAGAGGCCGTCGTTTGGGTCGGCCTGCCCGATCCATGCCTGACCCGCACCAAGCTGGCCGAGTCGGCTGACAGCACCGCCGACGCGCTGGGGCAACTCGTCTCGGCATGGAAGCAGTACGACTGGTCGGGCAACGGCGTCGTCGTCTCCGAAATGCTCAACTCTCTCTATCCGCCGCAGCGCGAGCATGCGCAGCGCGATGAAGCGAGCGTCGCCATGCGGGCGGCGATCGAAAACGTCGTTGGATGTCCACCCGGGAAACCGCCGACGAGCCGCCAGGTCGGCAACAAGCTACGGCATTTCCGGCGACGGGTCGTCGGGGGCGTCTACCTGGACTTCAACCCAAACGAATACCACCGCAACGGCGTGGTCTGGAGGCTCAAGAATGTCGAAGCGGATGCCTGAGTTGCGACTCTGCGACTCTGCGACTCTTTTTCACCCCCCTTCGCGCGCGAACTTCAAGGGTCGAAAGAATACAGAAATCATTCTGTATAGGGGCCGAAACAGAGTCGCAGAGTCGCAGAGTCGCAAGACCGACTCGCGCCGGCAGGTCCGAGGGCCGCGCTCAGGTCCGAGTGCGCGAACTGGCGCAGGCGGCCGACTCGGAGCTTTTCGCCAGCGGTTCCTCCCCGGCCGAAATCGCCCGGAGGGCACGCGGGAACAGACGCCATTAGCGACAGAGTTTGTTCTGGCGGTCCGGGCTGCCGCCCCGTGCCGCGACGTGGCGCGATTGGGGCGAGCGTGGGCGATTCGGGCGGCCGGGTCGTACCCGCGTACCACCTGGCGGCCCATTGGCGAGGGCCGGCGTTCGTGGCGAACCCGGGCGACCAGGCTGGCGCGGGACTGAATGTGGGCGGGCGCGCGGACGCGCCGCCGTTATGACACGGAGGTTGATCGATGCAGATTGAGTTGCGGCCGTTGGCCGAGGTCAGACCGTACGAGAAGAACCCGCGCGACAACGATGCGGCCGTAGCGGCCGTCGCCGAATCGATCCGACGCTTCGGGTTCCGGCAGCCGATCGTCGTGGACGAAGCCAGCGTGATCGTCTGCGGGCACACACGCTGGAAGGCGGCGCAGAAGCTCGGACTCGACAAGGTGCCCGTGCATGTCGCCCGCGACCTGACGCCCGAACAGGTGCGTGCCTACCGCATCGCCGACAACAAGACCAACGAGCTGGCCGAGTGGAATATGGACCTGCTGCCGATCGAGATCGCCGAGCTGCGCGACGCCGGCATCGATTGGTCGCTGCTGGGTTTCGACACAGACGACCTCGCAAAGCTGTTTGATGCGGCCGACGGCGTGAAGCAGGGCCTGACCGATCCCGACGACATCCCGGCGCCGCCGGACGAGGCGATCACGCGGCCGGGCGACCTGTGGATTCTGAGGAGCGAAGGCGGCGTCGAGCATCGGCTGCTGTGCGGCGACAGCAGTTCGCCGACTGACGTTGACCGGCTGCTCGACGGCGCTCCTATTCACCTGGTCAACACCGATCCGCCCTACAACGTGAAGGTCGAGCCGCGCAGCAACAACGCGATTGCAGCCGGCCTGTCGTCGTTCCCGGCGACCGCGTCGGCGCGCGAAGGCGGTGGGCTGACGCACCACCAAGGCTTCGACGTCGCACGTCAGGGGCCGAAGAAGGCGACGACGGCGAAGCTGCGCGCCAAGGACCGGCCGCTGGCGAACGACTTCGTCTCCGACGCGGCCTTCGACGCGATGCTGGACGCCTGGTTTGGCAACATGGCCCGCGTGCTGCTGCCCGGCCGCGGGTTCTACATTTGGGGCGGCTACGCCAATCTCGGCAACTACCCGCCCTTCCTGAAGAAGCACGGCCTCTACTTCTCGCAGGGAATCGTCTGGGACAAGCAGCACCCGGTGCTGACGCGGAAGGATTTCATGGGGGCCTTCGAGATTTGCTTCTACGGCTGGCGCGAGGGCGCCGGGCATGTCTACCTCGGGCCGACGAACGCGACCGACCTCTGGCATGTCAAAAAGGTCAACCCGCAGAGCATGGTGCACTTGACGGAGAAGCCCGTCGAACTGGCGACGCGGGCGATGCAGTACTCGAGCCGACCCGGCGAGAACGTGCTGGACCTCTTCGGCGGCAGCGGCTCGACGCTGATCGCGGCCGACCAGACTGGTCGCCGGGCGTTCCTGATGGAGCTCGACCCACCGTATTGCGACGTCATCGTCGAGCGGTTCGAAAAGTTCTCGGGGAGGAAGGCGGAGAGAATCTCAGCCAGTGAGAACGCCGCGACGGCTGCCGCGGCGTCTGCGGGAGGGGTGTGAGGATGCTACGCGTCGGCGTACTCGAACTGCCCGCGGTCGACCTTCTTGAAGCGCGCCTCGCCGCCCTTGGCGTTCACTTCGCGCAGGATGGCGGCGTAGAGCGTGGCGCTGGGCGTCTTGCCGTTGGGGCTGGTCCAGAGGTTCTGCTCGGCCATCGTCGCGATCAGTTCGACGCAGTTCATTGGCTTGCCGGCGGCCTTGAGCACCTGCGCCGCGGCGTCGAGGGCGCTGAGGCGCTTGGGCTTGGCGTCGGCCGCGGGCTGGCGCTGGGCTTTCGGCGTCGGCGCGGCCTTCGCCTTCGCGGCCGCCGGCTTCTTGATGCTCTTGGTGCCGGACTTCCTCGCGTTCTTGCTGCTCTTGGACATGGGACTCTCCTTCGTGTTGGTAGCTACATTCGTATGCTCGTCGTTCGCGCCGGCGGAACCGTCCGCCGGCGTCTCGTTGGTCTCGCAGGCCCGCAGCCAGCAGGCGCTGCACAGCGGTTTGCCCAAATGGTTGACGGCCGTTTCGCCGCGGCAGCGGGGCGTGCTGCAGCGGTCGGGGTCGCGGTACTTGGCGGAGCCGTCGCGGTTGCCGTGATCGGGGATGTTTTCCCACGAGCGCGCGTTTGCTTCGCATTGGACCGAATCGAGCGCGTTGGCCAGTGGCACGGTCGTCAATCCGCGCCGGATGTCCTGCGCCATGCGCTCGCCGTCGATGCGGTCCAGCGGCGGCGGGTACGTGCCGGTTTCGGCCATCGTCTCGGCCCTGTCGGCCGCGGTGTGCCGGAATGGAGCGCGCTCTCGGAACTGCTCGGGGCGGCGGACGTGCTCCTGCTTGCCGGTTTCGATGTCCGTGACGATCCAACCGCCGGTCTTCGGTTGATCGTCGACGCGGACATTCGCCACGCCGCGGTCGAGCCGGCAGATGTACTCTTCGCCAACGTTGATTTCCTCGCGTCGCATGGGCTACTCCGTATGCAGCGAGGTGACGATCTGGTTGATCGTCGCGTCCCGCCGCGGCCTAACGGCGCAGCGCAGCCGCTGGGCGCTGCGGATGTGAATCCGTCGGGCCGTGGCGAGGTTGGTCGCCTCCCACCCGCCGTAGACGCTCTCGCGGTCGATCCGCACGCGGCAACGGTTGCCGCTGACCTTGGCGACGTAGATGCCGCCGATCGTGACGTCTCTCTTCTTCATCGCGTTCTCCTTCTTGCCTCGTCAGGCCCGGGTCTCAAGCGCCCAGGCGACGCGGGTCGCGTCGGTTGCGTCGTGGAGGCTGTTTCAGCGTCCGTCATGCAGCGAGCCGCGACCCGCGTTTCGGCGGCGTCACTTGTCGCAGATGCAGTCGTTGCGGCAGCAGGCCGTGCAGGTGCCGAGCGACTCGTCATCCGTATCCTCGTCCTCGTCGTCGTCATCGGCGGTCGTCGCGTAGCCGCTCTGGACGATGGTGATCTGGAACTCGCTGCCATCCGCGAGCCGCAGCACCAGGCCTGCGTTGTGCGTCAGGTAGCCGCCGTCGGCGAAGCCCGTGACGGCGCATTCCGCGAGCGCGCCGTCGCCATCGATGTCGTCCTTCCAGGCTTCGGACTCGTCGCGCTCGTCGTCGGGCGCGGCGCGGTTGCTGAGTTCGTCGAGCAGATTCTCAAGAATCGCTTGAACGTCGTGGCCGGTCATGGTCGTTGCTCCTTCCTAATTCACCGGGACGGTCATGATGATGTTGCGACCGTCCGGCAGGTCGTGGTCGAACAGGTAGGCGAACTCGACGCCCGCGGCGGCCAGGCGCTCGGCCTCAGCCCGTGGCATTGCGTAGTACTTGCCGCCGAGCGACAGCGCCCGGTCGTCGCGAGGGTCGGCGTAGGTGTGCTGGATGGCCTCGCCGGCGCTGTCGAACTCGGTGGCGGTGAACTCGATCGTCATGGCGGTCTCTCCTCTTTGGGGTTCGCGCGGCGCGTTGGTTCAGAACTCGAATCCGAGCTTCAGGCAGCGTTCCATGTCTGTCACGGCCATTTCCCTGGCCCGCAGAATGCGCGACGCCCACGCGGCGATGCCGAGGCTCTGGCAACTTGCGCATTCGCGCAGGAACTTCCTCAGGTCGTTGTCGAGCCTCATCGTCGTTCGCGTCGTTTTCGCGTTGTGGTTGGTCGTCGTCATGTCGTTGGCTCCTACCCCAGCTCAGCGTGGGGCGTACTCGTAACCCATCTGTTCCAGTCGGGCGGCGTCGGCGGGCGTGACCACCCACCACTCGTTCCGGTCTTCGTCGGCGTGGCCAAGCATCACCCGCGTCGGCTTGCCGGGCTGGTCGCAGAACGACCATGCCGACTCCGGCGCGTTGAACACGAACCCGTAGATCTGTCGGCCGTCTTTCGTCGTCGCCAAGCGCGTCATCGCGGTTCTCCTTGCGTCGTCGTTTGTTCAGGCCTGCTCGGGCACGAAAAGGTCGCAGGCGTCCCAGGTCTCGAGGCCGTCGGCCGTGCGAACCAGGTAGGTCCAGGCGTGAATGCCGTTGCGGCGGAAGGTCCCCACCTGCTCGATGTGGCCGGGTTCGCCGTCGCTGGTGTTCACCACCAGCGTGCCGGGCGTCAGGATCGTCGTCTTCGCGTTGTTCTTGGCCGTCGTCATGGTCGTCGCTCCTTACCAGGCGTTCAGGTGGAGGATCGTCGAGGGCTTGTAGCCACACTTGCGGGCCTCGCGTTCGATCGCGCCGCGAACCGCGGGCGTCGCGCTGCGGCTGTTGTAGATGCGCGCCAGCCGGCCCCAGCTCAGCGTTTCAATCCGTCGGCCGCGGCGGCCATCCGCATTCAACCAGGTCATCAGGTTCGTTCGCGTCGTCTTCGCGTTGTTCTTGGTAGTCGTCATCGCCGTCGCTCCTTGGTACGCGTTTCGTTCGTACAGCACGACAGTGCCATGAGTCGACGAGAACATCAACTCGAATTCCGAGAATCGCTAGATATTCTCACTTGGGACCTGGGAGACGGGTCACCACCCGTGGGGAGTGGGTCACCACTCGGGTCGGGGAGGGCGGCGTGAGCGAGCCGAAGGTCGATCCCCGCGCGCTGACGGTCGCTGAGGCCGCCCGGCTGCTGACGGCCGCCGGCGGACAGCGCATCGAGGTCGAGCAGCTCGACGCCGACATTGCGGCCGGCGCGCCGAGCAACGGGGACGGAACGCTGAACCTGGCCCACTACGCCGCCTGGCTCGTGCGGGAGATGTCCAGCCGTGAAGATTGACCCGCGCAAACTGAAGCCCGGCGAGCTCGTGCGGCTGCTGAACTCCACGCCGCTCGGCGAGGTGCTCAGCGAGCGGCAGTTGCACCGCCATCGCTCGCGCGCGGGCTTTCGTATCGGCGACGGGCGGACGGTGGACCTGCTGCGCTACGTCGCGTGGCTGGTGCTCGAGCGGCATCGCCCGCGTCCTGAACCCACGGGGCTGACCGGTTACGAGGCGATGAAGGAGCGGGCGGCGCGGCGCAACCGCGAATTGGCGCTGCTCGGCCGCGACATCGGCCAGCCGCCCGCGGTCGCGAACCCGGATCGGCGAGCGCGGGCCCAGCGCGACTTCCGCTTCTTCTGTGAGGGCTACTTTCCGCAGACGTTTCACTTGCCGTGGTCGCCGGACCATCTGAAGGTCGTGGCCAAGATCGAGCAGGCGGTGCTGGAGGGCGGGCTGTTCGCGATGGCCATGCCGCGCGGCTCGGGCAAGACCTCGCTGTGCGAGACGGCCTGCCTCTGGGCGCTTGCCTACGGACATCGTGAGTACGTGGCGCTGATCGGCAGCGACGAAGAACACGCTGCCAACATGCTCGATTCGATCAAGGTGGAGCTGGAGACCAACGACGCGCTGCTGGATGATTTTCCGGAGGTGGTCTACCCCATTCGCGCGCTGGAGGGGATTCACCAGCGCGCCGCCGGCCAGTTGTGTCAGGGCAAGCAGACCTACATCGGCTGGACGGCCAAGGAGATCGTGCTGCCCACAATGCCCGGCAGCCGCGCCAGCGGCTCGATCATGAGCGTGGCCGGAATCACCGGCCGCATCCGTGGCATGAAGCACAAACGCGTGGACGGCACATCGGTACGGCCGTCGCTCGTGCTGATCGACGATCCGCAGACGGATGAATCAGCGCGCTCACCATCGCAGTGCATAACGCGCGAGCGAATTCTCTCGGGCGCGATCCTGGGCCTGGCCGGGCCCGGGCGAAAGATCGCCGGTCTGATGACGCTGACGGTCGTTCGCCCTGACGACTTGGCCGATCGCATCCTCGACCGCGAGAAACACCCGCAGTGGCAGGGGCAGCGCACGAAGATGGTCTACTCGTTTCCGACGAGCGAGGCGCTCTGGGCCGGCTATGCCGACCTGTGGCGCGCTGGGATGCGCGCCGAGCGCGGCATCGCCGAGGCCACCGAGTTCTACCGCGCTCGTCGCGAGGCGATGGACGCCGGGGCTGTCGTCGCCTGGCCGCAGCGTCATCATCCGGATGAACTCTCCGCCGTACAGCATGCCATGAACCTGCGGCTCGACCGCGGCGACGCGGCTTTCTGGGCCGAGTATCAGAACGAGCCGCTGCCCGAGGTGGTGTACGACGGCGACTTGCTGACGCCCGATGACGTGTGTCGCAAGCTGAACAACCGCAAGCGCTACGAGATTCCGCAGGCCTGCACGACGCTGACGGCGTTCATCGACGTGCAGGACAAGGCCCTTTATTACGTAGTGGTGGCCTGGGCCGCGGGTTTTGACGGTTATGTCGTTGATTACGGCACAGAACCGGGCCAGAAGGAAGCCTATTTCACCCTGCGTGATGTGCGGCGGACGCTGGCGCGGGCCGCGCCCGGCGCCGGCCCGGAGGGGGCGATCTACGCCGGACTCGAACGGCTGACGGCGGCCCTGATCGGCCGCGACTGGTCGGGCGACGGCGGCGCGGCGCTGACGATTGACAGATTGCTGATCGACGCCAATTGGGGCGAGACCACCGACCTGGTAAAACGCTTCTGCCGGCAGTGCGCGCATCCGGGCGTGGTGATGCCCTCGCACGGGCGCTTCGTCGGGGCGTCATCAGTCCCGTTCCACGAATACACGCTGCGGCCAGGCGAGAAAGCGGGCGAAAACTGGCGAATTCCGCCGCCGAAGGTGCGCGGAATCGCGCGGCACGTCGCCTTTGACGCGAACTACTGGAAAACGATGGTCCACCGGCGGCTGCGGACGGCGCTGGGCGATCGCGGCTGCCTGTCGCTGTGGGGAACGCAGCCCGAGCGGCACCGCATGTTCGCCGAGCACGTGACGGCCGAGACGCCGGTGCGCGTCAGCGGCCGCGGCCGGACGGTCGAGGAATGGAAGCAGCGACCGGGCGCCGACAATCACCTGTTCGACTGCCTGGTCGGCTGCGCGGTCGCGGCGTCGATGGAGGGCATCGCGCTGCGCGAGATCGGTGACGAGCGGCCGCAGAAGCAGCCGCGAAGCTGGGCGGCGCTGCAGCAGGCCGCCCGGCGGCGCAGGGAGGCGCCGGCATGAGCAAAAAGAACGCCAAAACCCCGCCGAGCTGGGGCCGACCCAACTACGGGCTGGAGTGTCGCGAATGCGGTTGCAAGGAGTTCTTCACGCTGGAAACGCGGCCGATCTGGAACGGCCGCATCCGCCGCCGGCGCGAATGCCGGCACTGCGGCAAGCGCGTGACGACGCTGGAAGTGAGGGTGAGCTGACACGCGCGGACAGGTCGTCGTCGAGGGCCGTGCGTGTCGCGCGGGTTGCGGCGTCCGGCCGGCAGCAACGAACTGTCGGGAGCACGCCCGGCGCTGGCGGCGTGCGCCCGGATTTCTCGGCAGTCAGCGCTGATTTTCGGCGCGTTTTACCGCAGACCGCTACCGGTAGCGTCGTTCTTGCCGCGGGGCTTCAATTTCCTTGCATTTCCGAATTCCTGAGCTAGATTCTGGATGACAACCTGGCCGGGCAACCGGACGCGAGTGCGGCTCGGCTGATCCCCGATCCGATCTCACAAACGCCGCCGCACGGGGCCGTGCCCCCGCGCGGCGTTCTTGTTTGGACTCGCGACTGCCGTTTCTCGCGACAGGTTCGCCGGCCCAGCGGACCGGCGTGATGCGGGATAGCTCAGCAGCCAGAGCGCGCGGCTCATAACCGTGAGGCCGCCGGTGCAAGTCCGGCTCCCGCTAATCGAGGTGCTCCGTGGCTGACGAGATCAAGGACGCGATCGTCGAGAACGCGCAAGGCCCCAAGCGGGTCGAGTCTGACGGCATCACCGTCGAGCAGCACGCGCTGCGCGACCAGGTCGCGGCCGACCAGCACGTCAGCGCCCAGACGGGCGCCGCCCAGGCGCATCGCGGGTTGCGTTTCACCAAGCTCAACTCGCCGGGGGCTGACTCGTGATCCAGTGGCTGCGCACCATTTTGGCCGGCAGGCGGTTGGCGCACGAGAGCGATGCCGGACGCGTGCGCGCCAGGTATGACGCGGCCCGCACGACCGGTGAGAACGCGCGGCACTGGGCCAACGCCGACGGCCTGTCCGCCAGCGCGGCCGCTAACCCTGAAGTTCTGGCGACGATTCGCAACCGGGCGCGGCACGAGGTCGCCAACAATGCCTACGTCGACGGCACGCTGCAGACGATCTGTGCCGACGTGGTGGGGCGCACGCCGGTGTTGCAGATGCGGACCGGCGATGACGCGGTCGACGCATTGGTCGAGCAGCAGGTCGGCGCGCTCTTGGGCGAAATCAACATCGGCGAAAAACTGCGGCTGATGCTCGAGGCCCAGATCGCCGCGGGCGAGTGCTTCGCGCAGATCTCGCGGAACCCGAGGCTGCGCAGCGCGGTCAAGCTGGACCTGGCGATCATCGAGGCCGATCAGATCGCGACGCCCGACCGGCGCGGCCTGGATGACAGCCGCCAGCAGGTGGACGGTATCCGCTTCGATCGCTGGGGCAACCCGGTCGAGTACCACGTTCTGAAGCAGCATCCGGGGGACCTGGGCCTGGGGCTGATCGGCTTGCACGAGTATGACCGGGTCGATGCCCAGTGGATGGTCCATCTCTTTCGTCCGCGGCGCCCGGGTCAGCGGCGCGGCGTATCGCGCCTGGCCAGTTCACTGCAACTCTCGGCCCAGAGGCGTTCGATGCGCGCCTCGGTCGTCTCGGCCGCCCGCAAGGTGGCTGGCATGGGGGCGATCACGATCGAGACGCAGCTGAGCGCCGAGGAAGCCGAGCCGCCGCCGGAGTTTGAGACCCTGGACATCGAGGACGGCATGATGACCGTCCTGCCGGCCGGCGCGACCGCCCGGCAACTGGCGCCGACGCAGCCGGGTACGACCTTCGGCGACTTCGACGACCGGCTGATTCGCGAGCAGGCCCGTTCGGTCAACGCACCCTTCGCGATTGCGGCCGGCGACAGCTCCAAGTCCAACTACGCCTCGGGCCGACTGGATTTTCAGGCCTACGACCGCTGCAACGAGATCGACCGGGCCGACCTCGAGCGCAAGGTGCTCGATCGCCTGCTGCTCAAGTGGATCGAGTGGGCGGTACAGATCGAGGGCTACCTGCCCTACCGCGCCAAGCGTCTGCTGAGCGTGGTTCCCATGCCCGGTCACGCCTGGCTGTGGCGCGAGCGCGAGCATGTCGACCCGGTCAAGGGCGCTGAAGCGCGGCGCATTCGGCTGGCGACGCGGCAGTCGACGCTCTCCGACGAGTTGGCGGCCGAGGGCAAGGATCTCGAGGCGCACGTCGCCCAACTGCGGCGCGAGTCCAATCTGCTGGCGGAAGCGGGGCTGGCCAACCAGGCGCCGCTGGCCGGGCCGCAGATCGTCGCCGCGCTCGAAGTGCTCAATCGCTTGCAGACCCAGTCGCTGGCCAAGGCCGCCGCGATCGAACTGCTGGTGATGCTCGGGCTTCCGCGCGATCGGGCCGAAAAAATGGCGGCGGCGCGTGTGCCCGCGCCGCGCAGCGACGCGCCTGACGATGAATCCGACGACCGCGCTGCGCCGCCTGGGCTAGCTCGGCCGCACCGCAACGGCAACCGGTTAACGGAGGCGTGGCGATGAGGTTCGAGCAGCGAGCGTCGCGTCGCGCGTCGGAATGCCGGCGCTTCGGTGCCGCGCCGGCCTCGACCGGCCGATTCACCGCCGACGTGACCGCGACGATTACGGCTGCTGCGGCCGACGGCAAACAGCCGCGCTTTTCGGCCACGGTTTACAACGGCGGCGTGATCCGGCCGCACTGGACCTACGGCGACAAGTGCGTCATCGACATTGCCGGGGCGGTCTTCGCCGAGCCGATCGCGGCGCTGCTCGATCACGATCCGGAAAAGATCGTCGGGCAATCGCAAGCGGTCACCAGCGACGGCCAATCGATCCAGGTCGATGGCATCGTGACCGGGGACTGGAAGGACAAGGAGGATCCGGCCGGCAAGGTGGCGCTGCACGCCGGCAACGGGTTTGTCTGGAAGGCCTCCGTGGGCGGCGCCTATGAGCGGGTCGAGTTCATCGAGGCGGGCGGCACGATCGAGCTGAACGGCCGAACCATCGCGGGGCCGATGCATGTCATCCGCGCCTGCGTCATCAACGAGTTTTCGTTTCTGTCATGCGCGGCCGACGGCACGACCTCGGCCCGCGTTGCGGCCGCGGCCGCGAAGGAGATGCGCGTGGATTTCCACGACTGGCTGAAGGCCAAGGGTTTTGATCCGACCCATCTGAACCCCGAGGCGCGCGACGCGCTGCTGAAGGCGTTCAACACCGAGCAGTCCGAGTTGAAGGCCAAGGCGGCCGCCGGCGGGAATGGCGCCGCGCCGCCCAACGACCCGCTGGCGCTGATCGAGGCCCGCAATAGCCGGCATGCGTCCATCCGCGAGGAAGCGCGGAAGTTCGCCGAGCGCAACGGGAAAGACAACGACGGCGTGGTCTCGCAGGTTCGCGCGGCGATGAACTGCGCCCTGGTCGAGGATTGGACGCTGGAGCGCTTCAAGTGCCACCTGTACGAGTCGCTGGGCGCCCCCGAGCCGCCCCAGACGCGCCTGCGCGGCGGCAGCGGCCGGGACGACGCGCTCAGCGACACGCTGCTCGAAGCCGGCCTGTGCCTGTCGCTCAAGCTCAAGGACATCGACAAGCGCTTCAGCGCCCAGACGCTCGATCTGGCCGAGCGCCGCTGGCGGCACGGCCTGGGACTCGGGCAGTTGCTCGAGTTCGTGGCGCGCGCCAACAGCGGCGGCGGCAGCGACGAGTTCAGCCACAAGAACCCCGGGCCGCTGCTCAAGGCGCTGTTTGCACCGCACCAGAACCAGAGCCGATTCGCCGCGGGTCCCTCGACCTACGACATCTCCGGAATCCTCTCGAATACGCTCAACAAGGCGGTGGTGCAGTACTTCCTGACCGAAGAGGATCAGGCCTGGAGCCAGATCGCGGCCATCAAGCGCGTCAGCGACTTCAAGTCGATGGACTCCTACAGTCTGCAGGGCGACTTCCAGTACAAAAAGGTGGAGCCCGGCGGCAAGCTGAAGGACGCTAACTTCGGCGAGAAGAAGTACAGCATCAAGGCCGACACGTTTGGCCGGTTGGTCGGGATCACCCGCCAGGACATCATCAACGACAATCTCGGCGCGCTGGATGACCTGGCCCGTTTCCTGGGCCTGGGCGGAATCGACGCGCTCAACGACGTGTTCTGGACGGAGTTCCTCGACAATGCGTCCTTCTTCGCCGCCGGCAACGGCAACTACATCAGCGGCGCCGATACGGCCCTGTCGCTGGCGTCGCTGGAGACGGCCCACACCAAGTTCCGCAAGCAGACCCGCCCGGACGGCAAACCCTTCAACGCCACGCCGCGGCTGCTGCTGGTGCCGACCGAGCTGGAAGTCACGGCCAACAACCTGATGGACTCCGGTTCCGTGGTGGTCGCCGGCACGACCGACCTGAAGATCGCCTCGGGCAATGCCTTCAAGGGCAAGTTCGCGGTCGTCTCCAGTTCCTACATGAGCAGCAGCGGGTTCAGCGGCAATTCGACGACCAAGTGGTACCTGCTGGCGGACCCGATGCGCACGCCGGTGATCGCGGTCTGCTTTCTGGACGGCCGCGACCGGCCGACGATCCAGTCGGCGATGGCGGACTTCGACGAACTGGGCATCAAAGTGCGCGGCTTCTTCGACTTCGGCGTCGCCAAGCAGGAATTCCGCGGCGGCGTGGCTGCCAAGGGCGCAGCGTAAGCGTGAATTTGGGAGTGGCGAGTCGCGCGTTCAGGGCAGGGCGCTCAATGCAACAGTCCGGTCTGCAACTCGCTACTTGCTACTCGTCACTCTGAACTCAACAGGAGCTCGAGCAATGGCTCAGACCTATCAGGCGGTCAAGATCGGAGATCGGGGCCGCATTCCCTACACGCCCAGCGGGTCAGCCGTGGCCGCGGGCAAAATCGTGGTGCAGAACTCCGTGGCCGGATTCGCCACGCAGCCGATCGCCGACGGCGTGCTCGGCGGCCTGGATACCGAGGGCGCGTTCCGAGTGGTCAAGGTCAACGGGGCGATCAACGCGGGCGCCGCGGTCTACTGGGCCGCGGCCGGCAATCCGCAGGGCGGCGTGGCCGGCAGTGGCGCGGCGACCACGACGGCGACTGGCAATACGTTCCTCGGGTTTGCGCGTGAAACGGCCGGCGCGACCGATGAGACCGTCGACCTTGATGTGCCCGGCAGCGTGGTCACGCTGCAGTCTCAGATGCAGAACGCAATCACTGATCCGGGCAACGCCGGCGCGCTCCCGGTGACGGCGACGGGCCACGTCGACGTCGTCACGGCCGGGGCGGAGACCCGCACCCTTGCGGCGCCGTCGTTCCGTGGGCAGCAGCTCTCATTGTGCATGAAGACAGACGGCGGCGACGGCGTCATCACGTGCGCAACCGGAATCAACAACACCGGCAACAACACCATCACGATGAACGACGCCGGCGATTCGATCCTGCTGCTCGCGATCCAGAACGGCGCCAACCTGCGTTGGCGCGTGGTCTACAACGACGGCTGCACGCTCACGACCGTGTAGTGGGAAGCGTCGCGTACGGCGTGAAGAGCGACCCAGGATGCCACGCACGGCGAAATCGGCATGAACCTGCAAGCTGCATTGGACCTGCACCGCGACACGCTGCGCGACCTGTCGCAGAAGGTCACGTACGGGCGCGGCGCGGCGCGTGTGATCGTGACGGCCTTTCGCGATGCGACCCGCAGCGCCGAAGGCGACGAGTCCGGCGGCGTCGTGAGCGTGCGGACCGACGATTGGATTGTGGATAAGGCGGACCTGGTCGTGGAGGGCGCGTTGATCGAGCCGCGCGCCGGCGACGTCATTCGCGAAGCCGTTGACGGCGGCGTGAACGTGTATGAGGTCGTCGCCGTTGCCGGAGAGCCGCCGGCCCGTCCCTCGGGCAACGACCCGCGCCGCCTGCGCATCCACACCCAGTGGATCGCCACGGAGGCGCCGTCGTGAGAATCGCCCTGGCGATCACGGATGCACTGGCGGCGAGCCTGCAAGCCGCTTTGCCCGGCTGTGTGGTCGAGCGGGCGCTTCGACCGCGACACAGCCTGGCCGAGTTGGCCAGGCCGCACGTGATTGTCCAGCCGGCCTCGTTGCTCAGCGAGCGCGAGACGCGCAGCGCGTGGCGCGAGGACTGGACGGTCGACGTCTGTCTGCAGTGGAAGCTGCCGGCCGATGCGATTGACGAAGAACACGAGCGCATCTGCGAACTGGTCGAGGGCATCAAGAGCCGGTTGCAACAGTCGTTGTCCTTACAGCTCGACCTGCAGACGGCGTCGCTCGAACCGACGTCGATCGAAATCGACCCGCTCTTCGACGACGAGCAGCTGGTGATCGCCGGCGTGTGGGTGACGCTGCTGCGCGCGACCTACAAGCTCCTGAGGGAGAACTGATCCCATGCCGACCTACAAGCTCGGTTCCGAAGGAAAGGCCTACTACAACAGCAGCGGCATCGGCGGCGGCGGTTCGTGGGTCGAAATGGCCAACTTTCGCAACGGCTCGTTCGACCTAAGTGCCGAGTCGGCCGATCTGAGCACCCGCGCCACGGGCGGTTTTAAAGCGCTGGTTCCGGCGCAGCTGGTGTTGAAGTTCAGTTGGGAAATGGTGGTCGATTCGGCTGACGCCGCCTATGCGGCGATTCGCGCCGCGGCGTTCGCCCGCTCCACGCTCGGACTGCGCTTTCTCGACCCGAGCGAGGGCCCGCAGGCGGATGTCTTTATCTCGAAGTTCGAGCGCAACGAGGATCTGACCGAGGGCATGAAGGTCTCGGTCGAGGCGGAGGTGGTCTACTCGAGCACGCCGCCGAGTTGGTATCCGTAGTCAAAACGCACATTCGCTGGGAGACACAACATGGCGGATTTTTCGATCACCGCGGCCAACGTCATCGCCAGCGGCGCCGTGCCGACCAAGACGGCCGGCGAAGCGCTGGTCGCCGGCGAGGCCGTCTACAAGAAGGTCGCAGACGGCAAGTACTACAAGGCGCAGGCGGACGGCACCGAAGAGGAGGCCAAGTTCGCCGGCGTCGCCGTGAACAACTGTGCTGCCGGTCAGCCGTTTTCGCTGGTGGAGGCTGGTGAGCTTACGGTCGGCAGTGCCTTGGGTTCCGCCGGTAAGGCCGTGGTGTTGTCGGCGGCGGCCGGCAAACTCGCACCGATCGCTGATCTGCTGACGGGCAATCGGCTCACGATCGTTGGCTACTCCAAATCGGCCACGGTTCTTGTGATTCAGAGCATCGTCACCGGAACGCAGGTGCCGTAATGAAAAAGTTCAGCGACGCGCTGCAGCGCGAATGGGCCATCGACCTGACGGTACTCGACCTGGAGCGTGTGCAGAAGGCCGCCGAGTTCGACCTGATGAGCGTGGCCGTCGGCGACGGCGCCGCGGAGCTGCAGCATCCGGTCCAGCTGCTGGCCGTCCTGTGGGCGCTGCTCGAATCGCAATGCCGGCAGCGCGACGTGACGTTCGAGTCCCTCTGCCACGGGTTCTACGGCGACGCCCTGCACGACGCGCTGCTCGCCCTGCGAGCGGAGCTCAACCGTTTTTTGCCGGCGAGCCAGCGGGCGCTGGCGGAAGCGATTCTGGAGAAGAGCGCGGCGACCAGTGCGGCGATCACGCGGGCCGGGATGGAGAAGCTGGCCGCGATCGATCCGCAGCAGCTCGCGGCTCAGGTGATGGCCGACCTTCTGCGCAGGAACTCTGGCGCAAGCTCTACGAGTTCGCCGGAATCGTCGGCGTCGATCCCGGCCGCTGGACCTTCCACGAGCTGAGGCTGGCGGCCGAGGCGCGCGCTTACGCCCAGGCGGCGCCGATCTACAGCCTTATGACGCTCGTGACGCAGCTGCTGACCGGCAAGCGGCACAACTTCGATCCGCGGCGGAAGGAAGCTGAACCGACCATGACGCTGGGCGAGGCGCGGCAGCTGTTCGAGGCCTGCTGGACCAGGAAGGGAAGATGATCGAGACGGCGCTTGCGGCGATTGGGGTGGCCGCCACGGTCCTCGGCCCGTGCTTTGGAGCCATTCTGTGGCTCTTCTGGCGCTACCTGGACTCGCGATTCGACGCGATTGAGGAGAAGTTGGGTCAATTTCACCGCGCGGACGTCGCGGCCGTCGAAATCCAGAGTTTGCGGGATGAGATTCGGTCGCTGGGCGATCGTGTGGCCTTGCTGGAGACATCGGAATGAGAAACATTAGAACGATCCGCGGGCTGGCCTTGGCTGCACCGCTGCTGTTGTCGCTGTCCGGATGCGCCCTGCTGGCCGGCGGCAAGACGGCGGCCGATAAGCCGGGCTTTGAGATTCAAGTGCCGAACTTCTGGCGCGCCGGCAGGCTGGCCATTACGTCGGATGCGAACCTGCGGGCCCGAAGACTCACCGTCAGCGTGCCGCTCGCCGACGGGCGGGTCGCCTTGTTCGAGGCCCACGATTTGGAATATGGCCAAGCCGTGGTCGCAGCGATCGACGCGGAGGCCCGCAAGGTGCGCGCCATCGGCCAGCTGCACGAGGCCGTTGGGCGCGGCGTGGCGAATGTGGTTGCATCGGTCGGGCAGGCGATCGCGACCGCAGCGCCGGCGCTCTCGCCCCTGATGGCTGCCCTGGCCGCGGCCGAAATGGTGACAACCGAGCGCGGCCTGCAGCTCACGCTGCCGGGTGGATTCTCGATCGGTGGGACCACGGTCACGCGCGCCGATGAGGCGCGCGCCATCCTGACGGCGCTGGCCGAGGCAGCCCGCGCCGCGCCAGGAGCGGAGTCAAGGCCCAGCGAGTGAACTCACGGTGCGCGCCCCGCGAGAGCCTCTTCGAGATGCGCCGAAAAGTCGCAAGACGGTTCGTTTGGAGACAGGATCGAATGCGAAACCACCGGTCCAGCGAAGGTCGCCGCGGATCGGCCCCGACGTCCGGCGGTCGTCGGGCCTTCGTGGCGCTGCTGATTTGCGCGGTCGCCGTCGCGGCGATCGCGCTGGCTGCGTGCATGGCCGCCAACCGTGTCGACGGGGGAACGGACGTCGAGTTGCCGGCCCCGGCGCCCGCGGCGACGCAACCGGCGACCCCGGGTGGCGCTGGATCTGGAAACGCCGGGAAGGCGACCGCCGGCCAGTTCGCCGCGGTGATCCAGGGACTGACCGGCCTGCATTTTGAGTCCGCCCTGCCCTTGGGCGTGGCCGCGTTGATGGGGCTGGTGCTGCTGGCGCAGGTGCTGGTGATTTTCGGCCTGCTGCTGGTGAATCGCGGATACCGCGTGGCGCTGGACCAGGCCCGCGACGACTACCGCGCCAGCGAGAACAAGCTGCTGGACACGATCGTGGAGCTGGTGAAGCCCAGGGGCATGGCATGACACCGACCTGTACGCCAGAGTTTTTGACCGGCGTCGCAACCATGTCCGAGCGCCAGAAGGCCATTCCGCGAGGAGCTTCGCGATGAAGAACCAGTGCTACACGCTGGCGATGGATGGTTCGGAACAGCCGATCGCGGTTCCGGCCGACGCGTTGTCGATCGAGATCATGGCGCTGGGTGCAGACGTGATCTACTCCTGGGATTCGGGCGGAACCAGCAGCGCTGCCGCGCCGATCCCGCGGCGAACGCTGCTGGCGGGCAGCTCGAAAGCCTGGGATGGCCTGGGTCGATCCGGTGGGACTGCGCACGCCTGCATCGGCGGCTCGACGCTGTACGTCAAAGGCACAGCGGGCGAGCACCTGGAAGTCGAATTTGAGGTTGACCGCCGGGAGTAGGCCATGTCTCAGCGCTTGCGCTCCAGTCGATTCTCGGCGCTGAGCCTTGCCAACGGCGTCTTGACGCTTTCCAAGAGCGGCGATGGCGAATTCCTCGAGCGCGTCGGGCTGAGTTTTCCGCCGCCGGTCGGCGTCCCGGGCGTGATCAATGCGCGTCCCTTCAACCTGGCGCGGGCCTCGGTCGGCAACGACGTCGGCATCGAGGCCGACACGTGCTATTGCCTGGGTTACAACAGCGACGGGTTCGGGAACCCGGCTGATGCCGCCGAGCACTGCGTGGCGCTGCGGCACGAGGTCTATTTCAGGCCCGGCCTCGATTTCGGAGGCCTGGCCGTGCCGGTTCACGAGACGCACATCCAGGTGACGCCAGCCGCCGGCGACAGTTTCAGTGGAAGCGGCTGGAGCGGCGCGTTTCGTCGCAAATTCTCATCCGTCTGTGAACGGAAGGTCTACGGCGGGTCGAATCGCTCCGGGCTGAAGATCAACACCTCGCTGGACTGCACATTCTTCTCGCTGATCGATCCGAATCGCAACAACGCGACGGCGCAGCTTCTCAAGACGGATGCCACGTTGCTCACGATGCAGTTGTTTGAGGGGATGAAGATTCAGACCGAGAAGGCCGCATTCGACACCTACGACGTGATCAAGCTCAAGAACGCGGCCGGGTCGAACTACATTCGCGCCATATCCATTGATGCAGGCGATCGCGTTTACATCGGCGGCATGTTTGCGGGCGGCCTGGATGCGGCCGTCCTGGCGCTGGGCGGGGCGGCGACCAAGTTGCGCTTCTTCCCCGCCTCCGGCGCGGAGGTCAGCACCAATGCGGTCGGAAAGCAGACGGTGACCGGCTCGCGTGGCGGCAACGCCGCGATTGCGAGCCTGGCTGCGGCGCTGGCCGCGTACGGGTTGATCGTGGACAGCACCAGTGCGTAGGAGCCTTTCATGTTGAAGGAACATGTATCCGTCGAAGGCAGCGTCTGCACGCTGCAGCTTTGGGATGAGGCGCCCGGCGGCGCCCAGACGCCGCTGTGCACGGTCGCAATCGACGTCGGCGCCTCGCGCGCCGCGCTGGACAACAAGGGCGAGACGTTCTCGCAGGCGGCGCAGCGCGTGTACCACTACCTGTTCAATCCGGTCGTGCCGACGCGGCCGGTCCCGATTGGGTGACGCATGCAGATCGCAATTGAGAAGCCGGTGTTCGATGCCTTGCTGTCGGTCGTGACCGCGGAGCACGCGGCGGCCGAGCAGAGGATGACCCTCATGGAAACGATCCTGAACGGTGCGCGGAGCGCGAAACAGGTCGATTTTGAGGAGCGCCCGGCCCCGCAGCCGACGCCGCCGGCCGGGCAGCCGAAGCCGAAACCCGGCGATGGGCCGCCCGCCGGAAAGCCGCGTCGCCACAAGCGCTGACCCATGTTCATTGTGCAGTTCAAGGCCGGGTTCTTTGATCGCCGCCGCGTGACCGGCGCGGTCGACCGTACGTCGCGCCGCGCGCTTTCGCGCGGCGGCGCGTTCATTCGCACGTCGGCGCGCAGCTCGATTCGCACGCGCAGGCGCGCCAGCCGACCGGGCCAGCCGCCCAGCTCGCACAGCGGCCTCCTGCGGCGCTGGATTCTGTTCGCGTACGACCCGGCCCGAAAGTCGGTCGTCATTGGCGCGGCAGCCTTGAACGGCACGCGCCGTCTGCGCAATCCCGTGCCCAGCGTCCTGGAGTTCGGCGGAGAGGCGCGGATCGGCAAACGCAGCGTGTCAATCGCCGCGCGACCGTACATGCGCCCGGCGTACGAGAAGGAACGGCCGAAGCTGCCCAGACGCTGGGCGGCTTCGATTTCGAGGTGATTCGTGGCCGCAGCGAGTGGAATCAAGGCCGGCCAGGCCTACGTCGAACTGCTCACAAAGGACGATCGTTTTCTGGCCGGGCTGCGCAAGGCGCAGGCGACGTTGGCCTCGTTCGGAGCGCTGGCGACTACGACCGGCCTGCGGCTGGCCGGCGCCGGTGCCGCGGGTGTGGCTGGGTTCCTGGGAATCACCACCATCTTCACCGACGTGGGTTCAGCGCTGAATGACATGGCCGAGCGCACCGGCATCGCCGGTTCGTCGCTCTCCGAGCTGGCCTATGCCGCCAAGCTGACGGGCACGGACATGGCGTCGGTCGAGACCGCCGTCCGGAAAATGCAGGTCACGCTAAGCAAGGCCGCTGCCGGATCTAACGAGGCCGCCCAGGCGATTTCCAGCCTGGGCATCCACGTCGTCGACCTGCTGCGTCTGGAGCCCGAGCAGCAGTTCAACCGCATCGCCGATGCGATCGCGGCCATCGACGATCCCACGCGCCGAGCGGCCGCGGCCGTGGCGCTCTTTGGTCGTTCGGGTACGGCGCTGCTTCCGATGATTCAGCGCGGGGCGGCCGGCCTGGCGAAGTTGCGCGACGAGGCCCAAGCGCTGGGGCTGACGATTGACGACCAGACGATCGCCGCCGCCGACAAGCTGGGCGACACGTTCGACACTTTAAAACTCCAGTTACGACAGGCGGCCGTCATCGCTGGCGCAGCGCTGGCGCCGACGCTGCAGATGGTCGCTAATGCGGCCGTGCGGGCCGCGGCAGGCGCCAATCAGTTCATCCGCGAAAACGGGGCGCTGATCGTCGGCGCCTTTGGCGTCACGGCCGCCTTGGGGGTTGCCGGGGCGGCGCTGGTCGCGGCCGGCGTGGCGGCGAGCAGTCTGGCGTCGGTGCTCGGTCTGGCGCGGGCCGGGTTCGCACTCCTCGTCAACCCCGTCGGACTGGTCTCGGCGGCCCTTGTTGGAGGCGTCAGCGCGTTTGTCTATTTCACCGAGACCGGCCGCGGCGCGCTGGCCTACTTGATGGATCGGTTCAACGACCTGGCCGGCTTCGTCGGGGACGTCTTGGGCGGCATTCGCGATGCGCTGGCCGGCGGCGAGCTGAAGTTGGCGGCCGAGGTTCTGTGGGCCGGGCTGAACGCAGCGTGGCAGGCGGGCGCCCTGCAACTCGCCAGAGTCTGGAAAACGGTCAAGTTGGCGATGATCGGCGCCGCCGTCAACGCGTTTGATGGCGTGCTGGCGACCGCCAACATCGTCTGGCGCGGCCTGCAGGCAGGCTGGACGCACGTCACCACGTTCATCGGGAACGCGATCGCGCAAGCCGCGGCGTTCATCGTGCTGCAGTGGGAGACGATCAAGGCCGTCGCCGCCAAGGCCTACCACTACATTCGTGGTCTGTTTGATTCGGGGTTCGACGTGGCCGCGGCCAATCTGGCCGTTGATCAGGCGTTGGTCGAGGCCGAAGCGCGCATCGGGGCCGATCTGACGCAGACGCTCCGCCAGGCGCTGGACGTTCGAAATGACCGCCTGGCCGAGATTCAGCGCGAGTCGGACGCGGGACTGGCGGAAATTGGCGCGCTGAACCTGGCGACACAGGACGCGCTTGGGCGGGCGGCCCAGGAGCGGATTGTTCAAGCCAGAACCGAGGCCGAGCAAGCGCAGGCAGACCTCGATGCGGCCATCGCGAGCGCTCGTGACGCGCGTGCCAAAGCGCCTCCTGGCGCCGCGCCCTTCGCGCCGCCCCGGCCGCTCGTCGATGAATTCCCAGGCCTGGGCGAGCAGCTGCGCGCCGCCGGCCAGTTCGGCGGGCGCAATGCGCTGCTACTGTCGGCCGGACCACTGAGCGGCTCGCCGGTCGAGCGCAAGCTGGACGGGATCAAGGAAGCGCTTAAGGACATCAAGCAGGGGATCGAACGCCACTGGGCGGCGAAATTCGCGAGGTAGGTTGTGGGTCGCTGCATCGAGTTGCTCAAGTCGCGCCGCACACTGCTGGGTCGCAGCCCGGCGGCCGAGTTGTTCTACTTCATTGACGAGGTCGCCGACGAGGTCGAAGCGCAGACGCTTTTGCGGTCGACCTGCGGCGCGGCATTTGATCCGTGGGGGACCGGCCTGCTGCTGATCCCGCGAATCGACAGCGAAGTGATTCCGATCGGCTCAGACCACCTCGACCCGACGCGCGTCTGTTTTGAGGGCCGGGTGACGTATGGCCTGGCCCCGCCCTCCGGCTCGACGCGGCGGCGCGGGACGATCGGCGCCAGCACGCAGCGCGTCAACGCCTCGCGGCGACTGGTGGCCGAGTACGCGGCCCCCGGAGAAACCATCCCTCCGCTCGGGCGGCTGCTTCACAAGGGTGACGGGCTGGACATCGGCGTGGGATCCTCCGAGTGGACCGAAGAGGCGATGTTTTCCGCCGCCCTGATCAATGACGCCTACCTGAATGCCCTCGACGACCTGGCCTGGCACGTCAACGACGCGCCCTTTCGCAACAAGCAGCCCGGCGAGGTGCTGTTCAAGGGCGCCACCTTCACGCAGCGCGGCGACGGCAACTGGGAATTCGAGTTCGGCTTCCAGTATCAGAAGAACCGCACCAACCTGACCGTCGATCCGATCAGCGGGATCAACGTCCGCGGTTGGGAGTACCTCGAGACCCTCACCGAGGACCGCGACGACGAGCCGTCCAGCAAGCTCATCAAGAAGGTCATCGCCGTTCGGATTCATGAGCTCTACGAACCCGGGTCCTTCGGCTTGCTGGGAATCTGACGTGGCAAAGAACTCCTACATCGGCCTGGCCCCGGCGCTCGCGCAGGTGTGGAAGGGCGCGCTCAATTCGAATGCCGTGGGTGAGACGTTTACGGTCACTCTGACCGATCTGGACGACGGCGCTGGATCGATCACCCAGGCCTTCACCTACACCGTCACGTCGGCCGATACGACCACGACGCTGGCCGCGGCGAATTTTGCGGCGGCGTGGAACAAGGATTCGCGCCACCTCGTGAGCCGCATCACCGCGAGCAGCTCGGGCGCCGAGATCACGCTGACCGCGGACATCGCCGGCCAGCCCTTCAGCGCTGCGCATGGCGGAAGCGGGACGTGGACGGCGACGCCGGGCGTAACGACTGCCAGCGGCGGCCCACACGACATCGGACTGCCCGGCAACTGGTCGGAGCGAGCGCTGCCCGTGGCGGCCGACGACATCTGCCTGCCGGCCGGGGCGCCGTCGCTGCTCTACAACCTCGAGCTGCTGAACGCATTCACGGCCGGCAAGTTCTACAGCGAGGCGGGTTTTTCCGGCAATGTCGGAAGGCGCGAGAACGGGCGCGAGTACAAGCTCAAGCTCAAGCCGACCCTCTGCGAAATCCGCGGTCGCGGATCCTGCTTCCTGCTCAACCTCGGCGCGCAGGCCATCGAGGTGGTCTGCGAGCACAGTGGCAAGCCGACGCTCAGCGACCAGCCGGTCATCAACATCGTCGGCAGCGCGATCACCAAGGTCAGCGGTTGCGGCCATGTCGGCGTCGCGGCCGCGGCGGGCGACACGGCCACGGTCACGGGGAGTTTTAACCCCAGCGGCGGCCGCTGGTTCATCGGGCACCCGCTTTCAACGCTCACCGTGGCGGGCGTTTCGATCCGCAATCAGGACGCCGTGGTGACGTCGTGGGCCGGCATTGCGACCGTCACGCAGATCGAGGTCGCCGGCAAGGCCGAGTATCGCGAGTTCAAATCGCCCTGGACCACGGGCGCGTTCTACGACGGGAAGGCCTTCATGAACGTGGCCGGCACCTACGCGAACACCACCGTCGAGAACGAGGCCGTGCTCGACACGGAGTTCCCCCAGCAGGCGCACACGCTGACCAACTCGACCCGCCGCGGGCGGGCGCAAATCAGGTTGCCGGCCGACACGACCATCTACACCAACCCGACGTCGCCCATCGGCGCCAAGGGCGGCCCGGGCTGGGAGGCGTAGCGTGGGCACGCGCGTGCGGCCGGATGACCGGTTGGTCATCAAGGCATCCGAGTTCAACAGTTGGCAGGATGCCGCCGACGATCTGAAGGCGCGCCGCGCCGCCGGCTGGACCGGACGGGCAACCGCGCCGCCGGTGGATACGACGACCGTGGTGCTGTGCAAGAACGCCTCGGGCGCCGCGCGCCGGCGTTTTGACGTGCTGGGAATCGCCGGGCCAATCATCGATCCCGCCGACAACCTCGAGGGATTTAAACAGGGCGTAGCGGTACGCGGGATAACGCCCACTGAAGCGCAGCGCGATGCCTTTGTCGTGTTGCAGGCGCCGGCCGCTCCCGACACGGTCGTCCCCAGCGTGATCTCCGGCGCCACGATCGCGCGCGTCTATGTGGCCAGTGAATCGCACCGCTTCGCGGTCGCCGCCGCCGGCGCGCACGCCGACATTCTGAACAGCTCGACGGCCGGGATCGCCCAGCTGTTGTGGATTCAACCGCTCGCCGACCGAGAAATCGCGGAGATCGCGCTGTGCGTCGTGCGGATGGGCGGCGGCGGCGGCGATTCGTCCGCCATCGAAATCGCCGATGTCGTAGCGCTCCCGACCACGCCGCCGGCCGAGGGCTTCGACGCCCGCTTGCGCGACGAGAACCAGACCCTCATTCGCGTCAACGTCTTCGGCGCTTTCCTACCCGGGACCTGGACCGACACCGGTCCGACGACGTTCCCACCGCTTCTGGTCGGCATGGCGGTTCCCGTCACGCAGATAGACGACGCGTGGTACTCGCTTTGGTTCTACACGAGGCTCTGCCTGTGATCGCGACCTGCCTCGACGGTCAATACGGCCTGCGCCCCTGTGACGATCGCGAGGGCCTGGTCGGCTGCGGATCGCAATGCTGCTTCGAGGGAGTGTATCAGACTGACCTGGGCAGCGACCCACAGAACGCGGTAATGATCTACGATTGCGTCAGGCCCTATTCCGTGCCCGACGGGTCGAATCGCTACCTCGGCGAATACGTTGAAATCGAGCTGGCGTACGGCGGTGATACCTACGTTCAAACGCCGGCGAGCATCGGGCAGCCCGGCAGTAGCGCCCCCTGGCTCTATCGCGCCCACTCATTGTATGAGCTGGACCTCTGGCCCGACCCGACCGTGTGGCGCTCCACGCTGGCCCGAGGCCACGTGTCTGGAGCATACCCGCACCTTGGCAGCAATCTCGCACATCGGATCATCGTCGGCCGGGCCGGAGGCGGCCAGGGCACGCTGGTGTCACAGACGTGTGCGAGGTTCAAGTGCCGGCCGCTGAACGCCACGCCCGCCGGGCTGTGGCCGGGCGTCGTCGGCAGCGCCGTGGACCGCGGATTCCACTTTGTGCGGTACGAAGACGAGGAGGGCGACTACCCATCCGGCCGCTCACAGAGTCGCTGCGAAATGGTCAAGGCCCCGCCAAGCTGGTTCAACATTCCGGCCACGATCCCGACCTACTGCCTGCCGCTCTACTGGCACCGCGGGCAGTACTACGCCAGCGGCGGCCAGTTCGTACCACAGACGCCGCCGGCGGACATTCGCTTCAGCGTGTCAGGCGCGTGCAACCAGACGCACCCGATTTTCGGCCCCTCCCTGCGCCACTGGCTGGCCGTGGGCGCCATCAAGGAAATCGGCATACAGCCGCAGTTCTGCTTCGTCATGCCGTTGGTGTTGATCCCCGCCGCTTCGGACGGCAGCGCCTGGGTGCACGAGACCTTTCAGCTCTCCACGACGTTCGTCCTGCAGGCCGGTCGCGACCTCGTTGGGAATGGACCCGCCGCCGGCGTTTCGGCCCAATACGAAGACATCTTCTACTTCCTGACCATGGCGCAAATGGCGGACGACGGCGCCGGGAACCCGCAGCACCTTCAATATCCGTACGGCAGCGGGTGGGCGATCGAAGGCAACGAGCCGTCCGTGCTGCGCGTGGATAGCGCCCAGGTGCTGTAATGCCGGACTTCCCCTGCTACGCGCCCGAGCCAAGGCCGCCAGCGCCGCTGCCGTGCGCACCCTGCAGCGCCCCGGCCGATCCGCTCTACGTGCGCGTCGTGATTTCAGGGGTGTCTTCGTGCGGGTGCGCGATCCTGTTCGTAACCGGCGGGATTGACAGCATTTCGTCAATCCGCGGCGTGGCGCCGGTTGACAACGACACCTTCTGCGGCGCGTGGCTCTCGTGCGGTATTCTGCACGACTACCTTCCGTTTCAGCACATCAAGGCCTTCACCGGGCGTCGCCGCATCACGCTGCCCGGCGGATTGCAGTGCTGCGCCGCGTCCGGAAGCTGCAACGAGGCACTGGACGAGTATGGCAAAGTCTACTGCGCAACGCGCGTCATGCTGCGGCCCATCGTTGTCAACGGCCAGGCGAAGCTCGTAGTCAGACAGGCGCTCCGAATGCGCACCGGCTTCGTCACGATCTTCAACGGCGCAGCCATTCTGGCGACCGGCCCGGGAAACTGTCTCGACGAGACGCAGACCGTGGTTGTTCAAAACAGCTTCGTTCAGTGTTCGCAAAGCGGTCTTGTCGTCAGTCCCGCCCACGGCGGAACGGCGACCGTGACGTTCTTCCGCGGTGCCGGCGACTGCGTCGGCAGGCAGCCCGAAGTCTCGTTTTTGATCCCGGAAACGACGATCCACAATCCGTGCACCTCCCAGCCGTGCCGCCCCAGTGATCCGCCCGACCCGGGCGACACGCCGGCCGAAGACTGCCTGACCGAGCCGACGATTCCGCTAGTGTGCGCATGCCTGCGACGGCTTGGCATCCACCCGGAGTGGTGCGCGCCATTCCCGGCCCCGGCCCCGGCCGCGCCGGATGGCGCGCCCGGCGATTATCCGGTTTTCGATGTCTGCGACGACTGCGACGCTCAGGTGTTGATCGACTCCTACCGCGCGTGTGCCCACGTTCCCAACGGCATGGGGCGCCCATGCCTTCCACGATTCCAGCGCCTCGTAGCGGCCGGCGTCCGCACCGGCCGAGGCTGCCCTTACCCAACCGGCGACAAGTGGGCGAGAGAGTTCTGGCGCCGGTAACACAGGCACCGGCCGCTCCCGATGGCGGCGACAGGTACTAGCAGACCGACCGCTGATTGGGCGATACGGTCAAACGCATGGTTGACCCCATCGCACGCTTCCTCACGGCGACTCTTGGGGTTGAACTGCCGGCCAACTGCGGCTGCGAACAACGGCGCGGCTGGCTCAACGCCAGATTCCCCTACAAGCAGAACAAGGGCAGGATGAGGACGGTCGGCTTCTTGTCGTACAGCGACCGGGCAATCATCGACGACCGAAAACGGCGAGTCCCGTGGTCGTCGCCGGACTTGGCGTCCGACGCACTTGAACAGGAAGTAATTGTCGGCGTGTCCATCCGCTGATCAACGCCGCTCTATGTCCGCCAGCGTCGATGTGCAACGCCGAAAGCCACTATGAGGAGAGCCAGCGTCGCCGGTTCCGGGATGATCGCCATCCAGGCTTCGGTGTGGCCGTCCGGGTTAATCCCGTAGCCGGCGATCACTGTGCCATCCGCGGAAATACCCTGTGCTCGCGACAGCCGCCAACCGGTCAAATCCAGACCATGCTGATTCACCAGCACATCGTGGAGTGATCGAAACCCGCCGCTGGCGTCCCAGATAAACGCCGCCTCTCCGAGCGTATCCGTACCAAAACCAACGATCGTGGTCCCGTCGTCCGTGACTGAGAAAGCCGCGCTTCGTTCGTTTCCGCCGGCGAAATCTCCCAGAGCGACCATCCCGCCGTCCGCCGTCCAACGAAAAGCGAATTGACCGTAACTTGCTGGACCGACGCCGAGTGCCTGCCCGACGACCACGGCCCCGTCACCGGAAACCGACACGGCTTGACTCCAGTCGCCGGCGATTGGAAGAAACCCGAGACCGACCATTCCGCCGGCCTCGGTCCACCGGAAGGCCTCCACGGGCCCGCCCGCTGGAGAGCCGCGCCCGACGATGACCGAACCGTCGGCGGACACCGCCGTCGCGGTGCTGTCGAACGCTCCACCCGGCAGATCCCCAAGCCCGAGCATGCTGCCGGCGGCGGTCCAGCGGAAAGCTTCAGTGCCACTCGCCGATACACCGGCCCCGACGACGGTTGAACCATCATACGAAACTCCGAGCGCGGTGCTGTGCATGTCGCCGCCCGGCAGGTCCCCCAACCCGACCATGCCCTCCTGGGCCGTCCATCGGAAAGCCTCCGTTCTGGTCGCGCCGCCACTCAATCCGACCACCGCTGTGCCATCCGCCGAAATCTGCTCACCCCAGCTCGACGTGTCGCCGGGAAGAAGGCCCAGCCCCTGCATTCCTGCAGACGGGGTCCAGCGAAACGCCTCGAAGCCGGCGCCGCTGCGCCCGACTCCCGCAACGCTCGGTCCATTCGCACTGATCCCCTCCGCAGCGCTCAAGAACGGTCCTCCGGGCAGGTCGCCCAGCGGCGTAAACGTCCCGGCGCCCGCCAAGACCGCAAGTGCCTTGGTTGCAACGGTTTGGCAGACGAAGCGAACACCGCCGCGCCAGAGAGTACACGACATCATCGGCGAACCTCGAACGGCGAATCAAGGACGTCCGCCGGGCACTCCCGGAACGGGACTCGATTAATCCTAGTTTCTCCGCGCGCGCAAGGTCAAGCAGCAAGCACTACGCTTGACGCGCCGGCAAGCTGGCCGCGGACCGGAATCCTCAGACGTTTGCGACGTGCGCTCCCTCGGAAGAACTCGGCGGCAAGGCCCCACGCATCCTGGGCCCCGGGTTGCCGTCGTCCGCCTGTGCTACCCGCCGGCGGAAGAACCGCCTAGACGGCCACGACGGCCACGGAGTCGAAGTTGACCCGTCGACTTTGCGAGACTACGATCCCGACACAAACGCGCCCGCTTGCGAACGGGCGTGACGAGGGAGGTCCGACATGCCCGCTGCGAACATTGCCCGCCTCGCGGCACATTCAGCTCTTTTGCTATCGCTCACGACTGGGCTCGCCGCGCGCCCAACGGCGGCGCAACAGTGCCTGCCGACTTGCCAGGAGGAAACCACGCACGATCCCTCCTGTGGTAGGCCGCACCCAGTGGAGGAGTGCCTCCACCTCGTGATCGAGCCGATGGAGGTCAGCCTCTCACCGGCCATCGCCACGGCATGTGTAGGGGATACCGTGACGATCACGGCTACATGGCTCGACGGTGATTCCTGCCACACGTGCGATGATCCCGATTGGTGTTACCCACCTAACGACCCAAGATATTTCTGCTGCAGCGACGATATCCAGTGCCGAACAATGGAAGGCGTCACCTATAAATGGTCGATACAGTCGGATGGCACTTTTGAGTGCTGCAAGTTCACCAGTGCAAATCCACACATTGACACAATACAAATCACGGGAACTCAGTCGTCGCGAGTTGTCGTTCAATGCACCATAAACGACCTTCCGTGCGATGAGTGCTCGGGCGCTTTTGACGATCCACCTGAGCGTCTCTATGCCGTGATCGACTTTGGCTGCGCATTACCGCCTAATATTACCTTCGACACGGATGAACTCTGCCCAGATGGACGCAGTACGACAACGGCAAGCGTGCTCTTCTCTAATTGTCCCGGCGCTTATTCTATCGACTGGTCCATCAAGGGCGACGCCGTCTTTGATCCACCGAATCCGGATGGATTTGCGACGGCGACCATTCGCGCGGGCGTGCATGGCGGCCTTGTCGAAGTTGAGGCAGTTCGTACGGACACGCTGGCTTGCGTCGCGCGCGGCGTGTTGACCGTCGGATGCGCATCGTGTGCTTCCGGGGAGTGCGGCCCGGGGCAGGGTACCGCCAGCCTGGCTGAGCAGCCTACCCTCGCGTTTCCGATGGGCAAGAGCTGGAGCGAGCAATCGGCGGGGCGCCTCTATGTGGATCTCGATGAACTCAGCCGGTCATCGCCTCTCTCCCTTCGTTTCAGCGGCTCCACTGGCTCGGTCTCGAACGAGCGGCATGCCGTGTATGATCCCGCGGGCATCCTCCGCCAAGTCAAGACTCGCGAATGCCTCGCGGACATTCGTTTCGGCGGCAACCCAGCCGCACCGAGCGCCGCCCATGCCGGTTACGAGATTTGGTTCTTCCGCCCTCCCGCCAGCGGCGTATGGCCGGATGCCAACCAGGATGGCATCTATGATGTCGCATCGGCCACGCCGTTCGCAAAGTGGCGCGTTGATAGCGGTGATCCGCCTGAATCCGCCGTTGTCCGCGTAGCTCGAATAGACGGGGATACCAAATATGAGTTCAGCAATTCCGTCGGCGCCGCTGCCTGGACTCTCGCGACGTATGAAGCCGACGAACTTCTACGGACCGATACCCTCTCGCCGGAGCTGGACGGCAGCCTCCAGCGAGAATCGCGAGATGCTGCAGGACGATTGCTGAAGCGAACAAAGACCTACTACGGCACATACGGCTGGCTAGAGCGGCGCGAGTATACCGATGAGACGCAATTTCAAACCTGGTTTCGAGAGTACGAGTCCGCGCCCCAACAGCCGTGGTTGCTGAAAGTCGAGCGAGTTCCCAACGGCGCCTGGACTTTCTATACATACGACGCCGATAGCCGCGTTCTGTGGCAGGGTGGTCCATCGTCCGGTTACCCATCCTGCCCCACCGTTCCGAACACGTCGCAGGGACGATGGACACACTACAGTTACGATCAGTTGTCCGGCGACAGCGGCGATGATGACAACATGCCGCGCACCACGTCGACCTATGTCGATGGCACTTGGATTGCAAAGACGTATCAGTACACGCAGCTAGCGGGTACGGAGTTGACGTTCATTCGCGAGGAATGTCTGAGCGAGTCAGCGTCGGTCAGTAGTCCGACCAACCTCACAACGCGCACGACGTATCGCGATTACGGCAATCGCGTACTGAAGTCCTTGGCGTTTCCGGATGGTCGCGTGGACAGGCACGAGTACGACACGCCCGACTGGGCCCTCAAGCACGTGTGGCACTTGTATGCATCCGGCGGTAGCGAGCTTGCGGCTGACGGCAAGTCCACGGTCGAGGCGATAACCCGTGACGACAATGGACGAACCACGCTGACGCAACTGTGGCTGGCGCCGCTTTTCGGAACGCAGCTGACCAATGAACTGTCTTCGACGTCATACGATTATGATTCGGTGACAGGGAGACTGACTGACGTTGCTCATTCAAACGGAACTCATGCGAACACCGTGTGGAGTGGATGTTGCGGAACGCGCACGCACACCAGCGAGCTCGGGCTCAAGGAGACCACTGAGCATGATATTTTCGGTCGCCAGGTGTTGCACCGCCTGCACGGGTACGACGGAACACCCGATGTCGATACCGTCTTCGACTATTCCCAGTTTGTCGACGGATTCTCCGCGGTGGTGACCACGCGTTCCGGCGCCGTGACGAACCTCACGTCGCTCAGCACTACCGATCTCTCCGGGCGCGTGAAGAAGCACGTATCGGAGAATGGGGTGACGACGGATTACTTCTACGATACGCTTCCCGCCGGCGGGGTCGCGGTGACGGCGCTTCGGTCCGATGGAAGTGGAGAAAAAACCGAGTATTTCGCCGACGGCCGTGTTCACAAGGTGCTCAGCAGAAACAGCGACGGCAGCTATCGACTGGATCGCCAGTACGAGTACGGCGTCGAGGCGCTTCCGGGCACCGACTGCACTTACACGCGCGAATTCGACGGACCGCTCGGTGGAACGTCACCGCGATGGCGAACGACGTACTACGACGCGTGCGGCCGTGTCCGACGAGAGGCCCGTCCTTCCGCGGACGGCTCCTCCGCGGAGATCGTAACCGATTATTATTACTACACGGATAATGAGGGCTTTGGTGTAGGACAGGGGCGCGCAGCCCGTGGAAAACTGCGGCGCGTGGTGCGTCCCGGGCAGGCAGACCTTGTCTATGTGTATGACGAACTCGCAGACGTGTTCCGAACCGGCCTCGATTGCGACGGCGTCGCCGGACTGCAACGCGCCTCGGCGCACGATCGGATTACGGAAACGGAAACCAAGTTCGACGGAGACTGGCGTAAGACCACGACGACGCAGTATCTGAGCAGCGGTAGCAGTGACTCGACCGTAATCGGTATACGCCGCGAGAGGGTGAAGAACTGGCTCGAACCCAACCTCGTGAGGGAAACAGAGGAAGTGAGTGTCTTCGGCACCGGCGGCACCACTATCGCAAAGCAGTACAAAGTCGCCGACGCTCCGGTCGTTAATGACGTCGTCGATTATCCCGATGCAGCGACGAACGCTGTGCAGGTGACTGAGAACGGTCTGCTGAAGTCCACGACGTCCAAGAGCGGCGTGACCCAGACATTCGAGTATGACGATCTGAGGCGGCGCAAGTCATCGGCCGACTCTCGCACGAACTGGGCGACCTTCACCGCTTACAACGGCGCCGACGTTGACGCTGTCTACACGACTGTAGACAACCAGCCGGGCGGCACACGCCTTACAGACACGGTTTACGAGTATGACCCCACTACCAAGCGGCTTTCCGCGACGAAGCAACTTGACACGTCGGTCCAGCCGGCCGCGTATCGGTACACGCGATACGAGTACGCCTCTCGCGGTCAGGTCAAGCGCATGTGGGGTGACATACCGCAGCCGGTCGAATTCAGCTACGACGAGTTCGATCAGCGCACATCGCTGACCACGTTCCGTGGCGACGCGGCATGGAGTGGAGCGACCTGGCCGTCCGGAGTGTCCGGCGACACGACGACGTGGATTCTCGACGACGCGTCGGGCGTGCTGTTGCGCAAGGAGTATGCAGACGGGGAGGGGACAGACTTCACGTACCTCGCCGACGGACGGTTGAAGATCCGAACGTGGGCGCGCGGCGTCACAACCACGTACACCTATTTCGGAGAGTCAGGCGCTCCCGCGGGCGACGGAAACGAGCTTTGGAAAACCGACTATTCCGACGCGACGCCCGATGTGACGAACGTTCGTGACCGCGCCGGTCGCTTACTGAGCTCGTCGCAAACAGGCGGCCCAACCCACTCGTTCGATTACTCAGCCTGGCCGGGGATCGTCAAGGAGGTGATCAGCGGCGGCCCGTTTACGCGCGACTACGTCATCACGCGCCAGACGCCTGAAAACGAGTTTGGCAAGCTGAACGCGACGAAGGTCGGCACCACCGGCGATGAGAGCGCGGACTACTCCGCCAGTTATCTCTACGATGCCTCCACCGGCCGCATGAACCGCATCACCGGTCCGGGTCTGCCGGCGCAGAACGGCGGCGCGTTCTATTCCTACGTCGCCGGCAGCGACCTCGTCGGCACGCTTGAAGTGCGCGACACGAACGGAACCACTGTCAAACAGCGCACGACGCGGCAGTACGAGACGCCGCGCGACCTGATCGATTACATTGAAAATCGCTGGCAGCCGGCCGGGGCGAACGTGCTGGTCTCGAAGTACGACTACGTCAACGACTCGCTCGGCCGCCGGACCGATGTGGTCCACACCGGCACGGCTTTTTCCGCCGGGGCGCGGAGCGCGTGGGCGTACAATGACCGCCACGAGCTTGTTGGCCAGGACCGCTTCGCCAACACAACAATCGGCGATTCGTCCAACCCGGTCGATGAAGAGTTCTTCGACTACGACTATGATCCCATCGGCAGCCGCGAGACGGCCAGCAAGGGTCAGCAGACGCCGGCGATGGTGACGTACGCCCGCAACAACCTGAACCAGTACGTGCAGATCGACTCTGCCCAGGCCGCGCCGCGGAAGAATTTCACGCACGACGCGGACGGAAACCTGTCCGGCGAGTGGCTGACGGGCGACATGAATTGCGACGGCGTCGTAGACATCCTCGATCTGAACGCCTTCGTCCTGGCGATTCTCGACCCGGCGGCGTACGCCGCGCAATACCCGAACTGCAACCTGACCAGCGGCGACATCAATGGCGACGGGCTGGTGAACGTGCTCGATATCAATCCGTTTAACGATCTTCTGGGGTTGAAGGACGCGCCGACCGGTCTGAACATCCGCTACGTCTGGGACGGCGAGAACCGGCTGATTGAGGCCCGCCCGGCCGATGATGCCGCGATTCCCTCGGGCACGCTGCGCAGCTTCTACCGGTACGACTACGCGGGCCAACGCATCGAGAAGGAGGTCAAGACGTATGACGGTTCGTCATGGGGAACCTCGCCGGTAACGACGCGCACGCGCTACGTTCATGACGGCTGGCTGCTGCTGCTCGAACTTGACGGCCTGGCCAGCAACGCGATTGCGCGCAAGTACACCTGGGGCTTGGACCTCGCCGGGCTGAACGGCTCGGAAAACGACCGCACGTCCGCCGGCGGCATCGGGGGGCTGCTGGCGATGGAACAAGCCTCCGGCGTCCAATCCGGCTATTCCGGTGGTTATTTGTATTGCTACGACGCCAACGGCAACGTAACGCAGGTGCTCGACGCCGACGATGGCTCATCCGCCGTTAGGTACGAATACGATCCCTACGGCAATCGCGTGAACGCGTCCGCTAGCCCCGAACTCGACCAGCCATTCAGATTCAGCACGCGGCCGTTCGACACCGAGACCGGCTTTGGTTCGTGGCCATTTCGATACTACGACCCGAGGACGGGGAGGTGGTTGAGTCGCGATCCGCACCATGAACACGGCGGGGCGAACTTGTATCGAGACGTCGAGAACTCGCCGACCGATCTGATCGACCCGCTTGGCTTGGAAGCCATCGAGGTTGAATTCAACGCCTTCATTCCTGGGAGACTTGGGACTTGGCTACCCGAACCGGGCGGGGCCTTCGAGCTAGCTGAAGGCGGCGTGTTCTTCAAAACCGATGAACGGAGCTTTGGCGGCGGCGCATCCCGATTATTCACTCGCGTGACGATCGACTCCGACTCGATTGGGGCGGCTGCGTGCAAGAAATCAGGACCCACGATTGTAACGGATACGGGCACATCTCACCGCAAGATAACTCGGCGACTCACAACAGGGTATGGTCATGAATGGGACACTACATACTACGAGAAAAAGGCGGTGCAGACGTCCTCGTCTTCAACATTCCAGGGGAAGTGCAGTACGATAGTCTGTGTCACGGCCGCAGCGTCATATCCGTTCTCGATCGTGGCTCCGAATATAGACTACAGCATTTGTTGGCGGTTTACCGTCGCCGCGCGCAATACAGTCACAGTTTACGTATGGGGTAGCCATGACAAGTTTCCAAACTACGAAGCACTGATCAACCGACCCGCGTCATTAGGCCAGTACCGGTACGACACGCCGGGGAAAGGACCTGGTTTCTCCAATTTGTGGCTGGCAGGTCCAGTACGGTTCCAGGGTAGCGGTTACTCGATACTCGTTGACAATACGCCGGAGTGTTGTCCTGAATGACCGGTGCTTGTCGGCAGTTCCTGGTTGATAGCAACGATCGATACTGCATTCACTGCGCGTATCGCCTCGCCGGATTGCCTGAGCCTCGCTGCCCCGAGTGCGGCACCCCGTTCGACGTGAATGACGCGCGCACTTGGTCACGGGCTCCAGGTCAGCTGCGAAGCCACGCTCCGTTGGCGGCGTCATTTGCTGGTGCAGTTGTTGGTGGAGCGCTCTCGCTCGGGCTTGGTCTCCTCTACGAAGGGTATAATTCCACATATGGACACGTTACGGACCACGCGAACCGTCTCTTCACCGCTACAGCTCTGAATCTCGCATCGTGGTTTGTTGTGGTCGTCAGTTTCCTTGTTGACAGAGGACGCGTGCTTTTTCGCTCGATGCTGGCGGCAGCCTTGTCCGGAGCGATGGCTGCAGCTGTAGTCCTGTGGACTTGTTTCAGCCTGGAGCTGTGCCCTGCGCAGCTCGCCCACAGTACTTGGCACACGATGTTCGCCATGATGGGCGGGGCGATTACAGGGGGCGCCGCGCGCGCAGCAATGAGGCAATCATGGGTTCGCTCCGCCGCCGGGCCGACGTTTCGCGTGGTTGTGCTGCTGTGGTTCGTGGGACCGATGGTCGTAGCTACTTGGATAGTATGTGCCTGGCCAGTCATTTGTCGCCTGTTCCCTGACTTGGCGTATCGAGTCGGAAGCGACGAAACGCGGCTGTGGGCGGTCCGGTTCGCGCTGCGGAACGTAGAAGTCGGTGACTCGACTGAGGTGATCCATCGCCGTCTTCCGGGGCTCTTTGGAACACAGCCTTTGAGCGGCGAAGACAAGACCTGGAACTTCGGACAGAACGGGGCGATCGTGCATCTCCGAATTGAGGACGGGCGAGTCGTTGAGCTCCGCTACTGAGTCGCGTAGCGTCGCGCGGGTCCACCAGCGCGGGTCGAACATGTCGGCGGTCCCTGATTCACTGTTGGAGTCGCCGTATACTCGATTGTCCAACCGCGAACGGGACGTTCGGCCGGCGCCGAATCGCTCAACGTGCGTACCGGCCGCGCGAGTCCACGAGAACAGGCCCCAAATGTCGGCGGCTCCTGATTCGCGTGTCGAAAGCGCAGTACTCGAATGTGCTGCCGTAATGCGACGTAGTGCTGGCGCTCAATCGCACGCGGGTGCGCATCGGCGCGCGTGCGCGCGCTGGGATTTGCCGGACTGTGCCTCTTGCGTCCCGCCGCGCCCTCATCAAGCGGAAAGCGGCGCAACATGACTCCGGCCGACTCTCGTCTTCGCAGGCACACGACACCGCGGCGTACGATTCCGGATGACCGTACAGTTGCCATCATCCGTTCGTCGACTGGCGTTGTCGCGTATGGACCTCCGGCTCGGCTTTCTCACCGGCGGCGCCTGTGTACTCGAGGTCCCAGTCGTCATTGTGCATGATCCCCCGGCCGTCGGAAACCGAAACGAAGGAAAAACGCTTGCCGATTCCGCTGAAGCCGTGCGGTTCTCTGGGCGCCTTGACGACAACGTCCCCTTTGCCTACCACCCGCTCGTGGGTACCCAGCGCGCGCGCTTCCCCTTCCACGATCACCATCGTCGCCGCGCAGTCATGAACGTGAATCGGGATCTCCCCGGCAGGATCGACCTCAACCAGCAACACCTGCACGTCGCGGCCCGCGAAGAGCTCTTGTACACGCGTCCCCCTGCAGCCCGGGACTTCCTTTTTCTCGACAATCATGAGATCTCCTTTAGGTCGCCCGACGCGTACCGAAAACGACGCACGCTCGGACCGGTATCACGCTGAATCAGCAGAACATCCGCGGACTCCACGCGCCAAAACGCGTCCAACTGCCTAAGCACCGCGCGAAGGTGGTATGACTTGCAGCTGTAGACGTCAAAATGAAGCGTCTGGCCCTCGTCAAAATAGTGAAACGCGATGTGCGAGGTCACGATCCCGACGATCCCAGTAAACCCGAACTTTCCCTTGATCGCGATGGGCTCAAAAAGCTGAGTCATGTCGATCGCCCGCACAAAGCCGGATAGAAACGCTCGAAGATCATCGCATGTGATTTCGTCCGGCCTTCGAGCGACCGTCGCAATGACGATTCCGTGTTGGTGTACGATCACGCAGACACCTCGTGCGGCGGTGCATCGAACACTCGCACGCGCATCACCACGCGCGCATCGTCGAAGTCGCCAAGCTTGTTCTCATCCCAGTAGCGCCCATATTGAAGCGGATCGCGCCCAAGAAAGAAAGCCCTCGCGAGTTTCCGCGCCTGCTCCACGAAGCCCGCCGGCAGGCAGTGGGCCGCGTCGCACTCCCCGACGCAAAAAAGCCAGAATTCTCCCGCGACGACGCGCGGAACGAACGGAAAAATCCGGCAGATCAGCGGCTTGACGTCCTGGACGGAGCAGCGTCCTTCCTTGAGATACGGGCAGGCGCCGCGTTCCAGGAAGTACACGTCGTCCGCCCAATAGTGCATCGCATCAAGCCGCGTGAATTGGATGATCCGTTCCCGCTCCGTCCCCAATACGAGCGTGCGGCCCACGCAGCACTTCCCCCCGCACGTCCGGCACACATCGAGCAGGCTCATCTCGTCCGGCCGGCACGGCTGGCAGCTTCCGCCGCCGCTCTCCGTTTGGCTGATGCATCTCAGGCGGGATGGTCGGTGCATCGCTTGTCGATCCTCAAGCCGGTCTTCACGTCAAAGAACCGCAGCGCCGAGGCCGAACAACTGAGCCGGACGTCGCCGCCCGCAGGTCGGCGGGGGGCGCGAACAAGGGCGATTCCGCCCGGACTTGCGCAATGTACCACAAGGTCCGGCTCCACGCCCTCCACTAACTCAACCCGGGCGTTCCAGGCCAAGGTATCGGTGTCCCGCTCCGCTGCCGTCGAGCCCGCCTCTATCGAAATCTCATGCGGCCGAGCGCCCACCGTCACGCACTGGCCCGGGTAGACCGTAGGGCAGCGTTGAAGCGCGAGCTCGGTCGCCCCGCCGCCCTCCAGTTCGATCGTGACGACGCCGGCGTCCACGGCGCGAATGCGCCCCGGCATCAGGTTCATGGGCGGGTCGCCCACGAACGACGCAACGAAAACGCTGGCGGGATTGGTGAGTATCTCCGTTGGCGTGCCGCACTGTTCCACTCGGCCCTGGTTCATCACAGCAATACGATCGGCGAGCGCGACTGCATCGTCCTGGTCGTGCGTAACATAAACCGTGGTCACCCCGAACGTCCGCTGGATGCGCCTGATTTCCGCCCGCCCGGCGACGCGACGCTGGGCGTCGAGGCTGCTGAGCGGCTCGTCGAGCAGGAAACAGGAGGGGCGGCGCACCAGGGCGCGGGCCAGCGCTACACGCTGCGCCTCGCCGCCGCTGAGCCGGCCGGGCCAGCGATCGAGCAGTTTCTCGATTCCCAGCAGTCGCGCGACCTCCTCCGCCTGCGCGGCTCGCTCAGCGCGTCCGATTCCGGCCACGCGAAGCGGATACTCGATGTTGCCCCGCACCGTTCGATGCGGATAGAGCGCGTAGCTCTGAAACACCATCGCGACGTTCCGCTTCTGCGGCGGCCATGCGGTGCGATCCTCGCCGTCAAACAGCACGCTGCCGCTGTCAGGCGCCTCCAGTCCGGCAATAATGCGCAGGAGCGTCGTCTTTCCACATCCGGAGGGACCAAGGAGGACGACCAATTCGCCGGCGGATGCCGCGAGCGAACACTCGGCTAGCGCGCGGAGACTCCCGTAAATTTTTGAGATGAAATTGCATGTCACCACGTTGCTCAAGAAAGCGTCTCGATACACCCGTTGTAGGTCTCAGCAAGGAACCACACGTTTAACACCGACACACACGCAGTGACTAGCATGAAGACCAAGATCAGCGCGAGTTCGTAGTAATTGGGGCTGTCGGAGAAATGTCTATACAAGCACAGGAACACAGAGATCACAACGAGGTCGATGCTGTCCCAGATCCAATATTTCAACACATGGCTGTGCTTCTTCCAGACTTTTGCAAAAGCGCCTTTCACCGGCCGCAGACATGACGCCCCCGCGGGCTGTTGGCTCGAAGCGTCGGTCTGGGCAGGCTTGCCAGAAACGATCTCGAGCATGGCAAAGTAGGTCATCGGAGATAGGATAATGAGCATGTCGACAATCGGCAACCACCACAGCAATTGGAGCCATTGCCCGGCCTGTGGCACAGCAACGGCAGCGTGATACAGCAGTCCAAACTCGGCCAATACGATCGTGCTCACCCACACGCACCTTCTCGTCTGCATGGTTGCCTTGTCGCAGCGCCAGAGCGGATCAACGGCACACACAAGGTAGCGCCCAACCAAAAGTAGCGTAGCAAGGACCTGACACCATCCCAGGGCATATAGAATCCATGGTATCCAACAGTTACTACACTTCACATTCATCGAACACTGTGGACACTGCCCGGGAGAACTCGCTCCAGCAACCCGACTCCATACTCCATCAAACGATTTTTCGAGGATCAACGCAATGAGCACTAGATAGGACCAGCGGACCGCCTTTGCAAACCGGCGCCGCAGACTGCTCGTCTGCTCTGTTGCGCGGGCGCAATCGCGAAGTCGCGCGAGTGCCTGCGTGGCTTCATCGGCAACGCGAGCCGCGCTAAGTATGGCCGTTAGTGCTTCGTAGTCTTCTTCTCGGAAGTGACCGAGGAACACAAGTTGTTTGTTCGCGCTAACGTACCACAGTTTCCTCTCCCAACGTAGCGGAATGGCCTTCAAGAGCGCCTTTGCGCTATCCTCGCTGCAGGCCGTGCGATAGCACACAATGCGGAGCATGGTTCCCGCTGCGCTCACATCGACCGCGGCGGCTTCGCTCATGACCACATTCCTCCCTGTAGCTCCCGGACGGCAAAGCGGCGTGCTGCAATCGCGAACAACAGGCCGGGAACCACGCTAATGGTGCTGATCGCCGCGACCTCGCCCCAGTACGTTCCGTGAGGAGTAACGAGGCCAGGGATGGCGACGGTGAGCGGCCGTGACTGGTAGCCGGTCAGCATCAGGGCCAGGAAAAACTCGTTCCAGGAGTTGACGAAGCAGAAGGCTGCGGTGGCAACCAGGCCGGGAAGGCAGGCCGGCAGAACCTGTGCGAGCAGCGTCATGAGCCGGCCGCTGCCATCCAGCAGGGACGCTTCGTCGATGTCCGTGGGAATCTCGTCGAAGAACCCCTTCATGACCCAGGTCGCCAGCGCCAACCCCACGGCAGCGTGGACCAATATGATGGCTGCATAGGAGTCGATCAGTTGCAAGCGCGTGAAGATCAGAAACAGCGGCAGCGCGATGGTCGTCGCAGGCGCCATGCGCACGCTCATCAGCGCCAGCAGAATGGTGCGCGCCCCGCGGAAGCGGCGGCGTGACGCGGCGTACGCCAGGGGCACGCCGAGCAGAAGGGCCAGCGCGGCGCTGGCGGATGCGATCAGCAGTGAATTCAGCAGCGGGCGCAGTTGGCCGCTCTGGGCTAGGACCGCGCGGTAATGGGTCAGGGTCGGTTCGAAGAGCCACCGCGGCGGGCTGGCCAGTGCGTCGGCGCGCGTTTTGAGCGACGTCAATGCGCCCCAGACGATCGGAAAAAGGACGCTCCCGGCGAGCAGCGCTCCGAAGAGCGCCGCCGTCACGCCGCCCAGCGTACCCGCCCGCCGGCTCATCTTAGAACTCCAGCCCGCAGGCGCGGCATGGTTGCACTCGCTGCGACGTACGTAATGAGATACAGGATCACGCACAAGGCCGCGGCGTAGCCGAAGTCCCAGTATTTGAACGCCACGCGCCAGACGTGAAGGCTGACCAGTTCGGACGCTGTTCCGGGGCCGCCGCCCGTCAGAACATACACCTTGTCAAACTCTTTGAACGACTCGATGGCGCGGATAAGGGCGACCGTGAAGATCGCCGGCGCGAGGCGGCGCAGCGTCACGTCGAAGAACGCCCGAATTCGCGAGGCGCCGTCGGCCCACGCGGCTTCGAGCGGCGGCTTTGAAAGCGCACCGCGCGCCGTTAGCAGGAAAAAGCAGACGAACGGCCCCCACTGCCACAGGTCGATAAGCGCCAGCGTGACGAGAATTGTCTCTGGCGAACTCAACACCCCGCGCGCGCCGGCGAATCCGAGTTGCGCCAGATAGTGGCTGACAGGGCCGAACTCGCCTTGAAGCAGGAGGCGCCAATACAGTCCAACCACGACCGACGGCAGGAGCAGTGGGAGAATCAGGATCGGCGAAAGCCATCGCTGCAGGCGCTCGCGTTCGACGAACAGCTCCGCGAATAGCAAGCCAATCACCACCTGCGGAAACACACACAGAGCAGCGAAAAGCAGGGACCTACCGCTGCTAGCCATGAATGTGGATTGCCGCGAAAACGCCCGCGCATAGTTCTCTATGCCGATAAACTCGCCAGACCCTTCGGGTGTTGCGAAGCTCAAATTCGTGAACGAAAGCCACAGCATGTAGATAAACGGTCCCAGAAACACTGCGCAAAGAAAGAGCATGCATGGACCAACGGTCCACCAAAGCGAAACGTCGCCTCCTGGTCGCCGGCGCATCACGCATCTCAACGTGGCGGGTATTTGAGTTCGGCTTTCTCGCCAAGCAGCGCCTTGATTTGGAGGGCCGCGGAGTCCAGCGAGTCCTTCACGCTCTTCTGGCCGGCCAACGCCTCTGAGATCGCGGTCTTTATGACCTCGCCGATCTGCAGCGATTCCGGAATCGTGTAGAGCATTGCTGGATGGGTGTTCTTGAGCGCGTCGATGCTGGTCCGCGTCCACGGAAGCGAGACGACTTCGCTGTCCTCATACGTCGACTTTCGCGGCGAGGCGCCGCCGAGCTTCTGCTGTCGAACCTGGCTGTCAGCCCGGAGCATCCACTCGACAAAGAGATAGGCGGCCTCCGGAGACCGGGAAGTCGCCGGAATGTAGTAGGATTGGCCGCCGATCTGATGCATGCGCCCCGCGCTGCCCGCTGGGATCATGCAGTATCCCATCTTGCCGGCGACTTTTGACTGCTGAGGGTCTTCGAGCGTATACGTCGAGTCTGTCCACATGAGGCACATTGCAACTTTCCCCTGCTGCATGAGCGCTAGGGCGTCGTCCCAGGTGAACGAAAGCGAGTCGGCCGGAGCGTATTTCAGAAGGGCCTTGTAATACTCCGTGGCCGCAATCGCCGCCGGGGAGTTTATGACGATTGGACCATACTTGGAAGGGTCGCGGGTGTCGAGAATCGCTCCGCCAAATGAATACAGGAAGTTGATGTACTCCTGCCAGAGCGCCATATGCTTCTTTCCCTGAATCAGCGTACCGTACAAACCGCGTTCGGGGCGCGTAAAGAACTCGGCGATGTCACGATATTGCCGCCAATCTGAGGGTGCAGCGAGCTCATAACCGAACCTCTCGCGAAATCGCGCGCGTTCAGTCTGATCCTCAAAGAGGTCTTTTCGGTACCAGGTATACATCGTGAGAACCATCATTGGGTAGCCAAATGGTTTTCCGTCGTACCACCCCATCGTCTTCCAGACCGGGAAAAGATCTCCATCAGGATTGAATAACGGATCATGCAGCTTGGAGTCAGCCAGGAACTCGGTGAGCGGGCGCAACTGCTGCTGCGTTACGAGACGTCCCATGTCAAAGTAGACTTGGACAATGAGGTCGTAGTGGCCTGCTTTTGAGTTGAGGTCGAAGGCGACTTTCTGTAGGACGGCTTCCGCCTCGTACCGCTCCACTTCAACCTTGATTCCTGTGGCGTTTTCGAAGTCCCCTTTCATCTTGTCGATCGCCTGGAGTGGAGCGTAGTCCTCTCCGATCATTCGAATCGTCCGGCCGCGAAACGGCTCCGCGGCCTTCTGAAGGGACCATCCCGCGTGCGTCGCCGGTTGGCTTGCGGGGCTAGTTGCCGACCGCGCGGAGTCCGATTCTCGGCATGCGGCCGGGAGCAGAAGCAAGAGAAGGGAAAGCACAGGAGCAACGAACGGAATCTGAAAGCGGTGCCGAGACATGGCTGGCCTTTCGAGGTCCATCGAGTGCCACTGCAGGCGTTCTCGGCCGCCCAAGGAACACTACCTCAAGCCGTTGCCAGAGAACCAGTCCGCATCACGCTGAGGCGCCGGCGCACTCGTACGATACCCGTCCAGTGCAGCCGCAACAAGCTGACCCGGGGCTCGATCTTGCCGGGGGTCGGCGTCACAATTGTGGGTAAGTCACGCGGCGGCGAGCGGGTGGGTTTGCCAGAGGCGCTCCCAGTCGCCGTTGAGCCAGGCGCTGCGAAGCGAGAGCACGGCTTGCGAGCCGCGTTCGGACCAGCGCATGCCGCTGCGTTTCATGCGCAACGCGACCACGTGCTTACAGGCCGCTTCCACGCGACCCGAGCCGATGTCCAGCCCGGCCGCCCGGAAGCGGTCGTAGGCCAGTCGGCTGTCCTGGTTGCTGAGGTAGGTCAGCAGTCCGTCCAGGGCGAGGCGCTTGGCGCGGCCGCGCAGGCGCGCACGCTGCTGTCGCAGGCGCTCCAGAATCGCGCGCACGTTGCCATCCCACAGCAACAGCTCGATTTCCTTGACCCAGGCCGTAGTCGCCGGCGTGCCTTCGCCATGCAGCAGGCGCCCGCAAGTCCAGACGTGCTGCAGCGCGTGGTACCAATCGACGATGCAGATCGCCTCTTTGAGCAATCCGCCGATGTGCTTCCAGATCCACTCCGCCCCGTCGCCCAGCAGCACGACCCGTTGGGCGCGCTCCAGCCCGCAGCGGCAGGCCAAGGCCCACACAAAGCCCACGAACTCCGCCGCACTCTCGAAGCGCACCGCGTAGCGCGTGGCCCGCGGACCCGCCGGCGGATCGCTATAGCACGCCACGCACTTGGCCTCATGCCAGCCGCTCTCTTGATGGACTTGCACTCCGTCCGTCAGCACGTAACACGTGTGCGGGGCGGCCTCGGGTGCAGGCGCCGGCGACTCAGCGCCGCCGCCTGTTGCTCTTCCTGCTGGGCCGCCACGCCGCCCACCTTTTCGGTCAGCCGCTGAACCGTGGATTCGCTCAGCCGCTGCCCGGTCAAACGCTGCAGCGTGGCGGCGGCGTTGGCGAAGGTGTCATGCACGCCCAGCAGAGCGGCCGCCTGAGCCAGCCCAACGCTCTCGGGACCGGCCCCCAGGCCGATGCGTTGGTCGTAGGGCAAAGCCGACTGACCGCAGTGCCGGCAACGGTAATAGGCCCGGCGGATCGCAAGCGTGCCCATCTGCGTGGCAATCGTCTTGGGCCGGTGTTCGACGAAACGCTGCGTTTGGCCGCACGAGCAGGGGCGATGCGGCCCTTCGTAGCCCAGCTTGCGCCCAGCCAGATGAATTTCGAGCGCCTTGACGCCAATCCGCCGCACCACGGATAGCAACGCCGGCTCCAACTGCGTCAGATCATCCGTCAGACCGACGCCATCCGCCGCACACAACGCCAACACCGCCTGCGCAACCTCGCTAAAATCCACGATGGCCCTCCTTCGCCAATGGCTCGCTCCAAACCACAGGCCATTGAAACCAAGCGCAGGGCCTTTGTCATTTACCCCTTATGTTGACGCCCACCCCTTGCCGGACAAAACGGCGCCGTGGCGGCCGACCCTTGAGTCGGCCGAGATTCCGCCGCCGCATCGGCGGCCTCGCGCGGGTCCACCAGCGCGGGTCGGAAATGTCAAAGTCTCGGCGGTCCGTGATTCCCTGCCGGAATTGCCGCTAATTCTGATCGTGCCACGGCGAACTGGACGTTCGGCGCTCGCTGAATCGCTCAGCGTGCGCATCAGCACCTGCACGAGCGCGCGATAATACTCGATTTTTTGCAGAACCGGCTCTGGGTGTCCACGCTCGGCTTCGCGCCGCATGCACAGGAACTTATCATCTGGGCCGCGCGACCGAGAGATCGGCGTGCTAACCAAACACCTGTTGAACATCGAGCGAGCGTAGTGCAACTGACGGCGGACATCGATCTTACGACGAAGGACATCGCCGGCCTGGCGTCGCTCGACGCCGTGGCCGGGTTTCTGGCTCGGCTGGGCTATCCGACCGACCGCCGCGCGGAGCTGTCCGCGACGGCGCTCGGACTCCCGCCGGACACCGCCGACGCGATTCGCAAGATCGAGCTGCTCGCCGAGGACGCCGAGCGTTTTTTCCGCGTCCTCTTCGTCCAGCTTCGGTCCGTCACGGCCAAGGCCCGCAACGAGCTGGCCCGCAATCTGGGCAGCCGCAACGCCGACCATCTTCTCATCCTGGCCAAGGACTTTGACGTGCTCGAGTTCGTGCTCATCGACAAGGAAACACGTCAGCGGCACGCCCCCGGCGGCGGCCCGAGTGTGCGGGTGATCCCGCGCGTCGTCACGGTGATGCGGAAGGCCAGCACGCACCTCGATCGCCGCGTCCTTCGTCGCCTGACCTGGACGGGTAAAGACGGCCTCGACCAATTCGACAAGCTCCGCAGCGTGTTCGAGGCGGCCCACTACAGCGGTCAATACTTTCAGAACCGGGCGCTTTTCGCCGACCACTATCTCGAAACTCGCCTGCGAGAGGACGCCGCCTGGCGCGACGATCCGTCCACGACGTTCGCTTCCGTCCGCGACCTGCTCAGCAACGCCCGCGGCCGCTGGAGCGGCAAACCTGAGCAAACTGTGCGCGGCGAGCTGTTTGAGCCGCTCTGGAAGCTGCTCGGATTCAAGCCGAAGGTCGCCAAGGCCGCGAACAAGGATCACCTGACGCCCGATTACGAGCTTCACGGCGCCGACGGCGCGCTGCTGACCGTCGCCTTCTGCTACCGCTGGGATCGCTGGCTCGACGGTCCCGACCTGAACGACCCCGACACGCCCGAGGAAAACCCCGGCGCCGCGGTCGTCTCCGCGCTCGCCGAGGGCAAGGCGCGCTGGATCATCGTCACCAACGGCAAGTATTGGCGGCTCTACAGCCGCGACGCCCACTCGCGCTCGACGAACTTCTACGAGGTCGATCTCGAAGAAGCGCTGCTCGCGTCCGGCGAGACTGACCCCAACGAGGCGTTCCGCTATTGGTGGCTCTTCTTCCGGCGGCCCGCGTTTGAGACGCTGACGAGCACAGGCTCGACGGGCGAGACGCCCATCCCACCCTGCTGGCTGGACATGATCGTCCGGGGCAGCCGCGATTACGCGAAGCGCTTGGGCGACCGCCTGAAGGACCGCATCTTCGTCGAGATCTTTCCGCACCTGGCGCAGGGGTTCTTACTGGACCGGAAGAAGCGGCTCGGCCTCACACGTGCTCCGAGCGACGACGAGCTGCGGGACACGTTCGAGGCGACGCTCACGCTGCTCTATCGGCTGCTGTTCCTGCTCTATGCCGAGTCCCGCGACTTGCTGCCCGTTCGCGAGGCCGCGTACAAGGCCGCCAGTCTGAAAGAGATCAAGGAGGAAATCGCCGGGCACGCCGGCGTCGCGGAATCCGAGGCTGCGAGCAAACTGAGAGCCTATTCCGACGCCGAGGCGACCATCTATGACCGGATGACGCGCCTGTTCGCCGTCATGGACCAGGGCGATGTCGTGCTCAACGTCCCGTGCTACAACGGCGGCCTGTTTCTCACGCAGCCGGACCGCCAGTCGATCGAGCGCGAACATCGCATCGCCCGTTTCCTGCTCGAGCACGAAGTTCCGGACCGCCATCTCGCTTTGGCGATTGACCGCCTGGCCCGCGACGTGGACGACAAGACGTTCTCGCTCTCCTTCATCGACTACAAGTCGCTGGAAGTGCGGCACCTCGGCAGCATTTACGAGGGCCTGCTCGAATTCAAGCTGAAGATCGCCGAGGAGGACCTCGGCGTCACGACCGAAAAGAAGGCTGAGAAGTACATCCCGCTTTCGCAGGCGCGCCCCGGCCGCGGTCGCCGCCGACTGGCGGGCGGGGACGCCCACCCCACCCCCTTCGTTCGCAAGGGCGAGGTCTACCTGTCGAACGACAAGGCCGAGCGCAAGGCGACGGGCAGCTACTACACGCCGGACCCGATCGTCGAATACATCGTCGAGCACACGGTCGGCCCCGTCCTCGCCGAGAAGCTGGATGCACTGCGCCCCGATCTGAACGCCGCCGGCAAGACGTACCACCGCCATCTGACCAACGCGAAGAACAACCCCGGCTTGGTCCCCAAGGACGCCGATCCGCGGGCCTTCGCAGCCGCGAAAACCTACGCCGAGCACCGCGACCTGGTGGACCGCGTCTTCGACCTGAAGGTGCTCGACCCGGCCATGGGCAGCGGGCACTTCCTGGTCGAGGCGGTGGACTTCATCACGGACCGGCTGCTCGACTTCCTCAACCGCTTCCCGCACAACCCCGTCCAGTTCGCCCTCGACAAAACGCGGCGGAGCATCCTGGACGCCCTGGGCGAGCAGGGCGTTACCGTCGATCCCGACAAGCTGACCGACGTCAACCTGCTCAAGCGCCACGTGCTCAAGCGCTGCATCTACGGCGTGGACCTGAACCCGATGGCGGTGGAGCTGGCCAAGGTAAGCCTGTGGCTCGACGCGTTTACGCTCGGGGCGCCGCTGAGCTTCCTGGACCACCACCTGCGCTGCGGCAACAGCTTGATCGGCGCCACGTTCGAAGACCTGAAGAAGGCGACCAGCGGGCAGCTTTTCGCGATCGACTACGAGCCGCTGCTGCGCGCCATTCGCCACGTGCTCTTCGTGAACGAGATGGCCGACGCGACGGCCGCGGAGGTCCACAAGTCCGCCGACGAGTATTCGCATGCCCGCCGGGAGCTGTCGGGCTATCAGATCGTGCTTGACCTGCTCGTGGCCGACCACTTCGTGGACTGTGGCACCGGTTTCCAACCGGTGAAGGGTGGTGCGGGCGTCTCGCCCGCCGATCCGAGCCGCGACCGCGAGGGAGCGAACGAAAAGGCCAAAAGACGCAAGCGCGGGACTTCTCCCGCGTCCTTCAAGCCCTCCGACCTTCTGCGCCAGGCCAGCGACCTCGACCTGACCACGCGCGCGAAGCTGCTCGCGTCTCTCGATGAGAAAGCCGCGCTGCTGGTCGAGCAGGTCGAAAACGTCGCCCGCCGTTCGGACCTGCGCTTCTTCCACTGGGAGATCGAGTTCCCGGAAGTCTCTTTCGGCTTCGCTGATCCGGATCGGCGCCAAATCAAGCACAGAAACGACATCACCGATGGCTCGGCAGGATTCGACGCGATAGTCGGTAATCCACCCTACGACGTCCTTGCCGAAAAGGAGCTTCAGTTAGACCTCACTGGGCTTCTCGGCTACTTCGACGCCCAGGTCATCTTCGCCCCCGCCAAGCGGGGCAAGCAGAACCTCTACAAGCTCTTCATCTGCTGTGGGCTGCATGTCGCTCGGCAAGGCGGCAACATCGGCCACATTGTGCCGATGCCGCTGCTGGGCGACGAACAGGCGGTTGGATTGCGACGAATGCTACTCTCATCGGCGTCGCTCCGTGCTGTGGAGGCGTTCCCACAGAAAGACGATCCCAGCAATCGGGTATTCGAAGAGGCCAAGCTTAGCACGTGCGTCTTTGTTGCTGCGAAATCAGGTGACCGACACCCGTTTCGGAGTCGTGTGCATCCTGGCAAGGACATCGTAGAGCGTTCTCCTTCGATGGTGCTCGATCCCGCCGACGTAGGGCTCTACGATCCAGAGAACCAGCCCCTCATCGCGTGCGGCCAAGAAGACTGGGACGTGGCCGTCCGCATTGTGAAGTCGGGGCGGGTGCGACGACTCGGCGATTACTGCCATGCATTTCAGGGCGAGGTCAACGAGACGACCGATTGGGCCAAGGGTCACCTTACAGACGAACCAAGGACTGGACCGCTCGTGCTTCGCGGCTCGAATGTCTGCCTGTATCTGCTGCGCGATGCATCACAGGGCGAGGCCATGTATCTACGACAACGAACCTTCCTGGACAGCAAGCGGCCCGATTCGAAGGCATGGGATCATCGGCACGAACGTGTCGGGTTTCAGAGGAAGTCGCCCCAGAACAACTTCCGCCGATTGGTGGCCTCTCGCGTGCCCGTCGGTGAGTTCTGCTGCGATTCCATAAGCTATGTTCCTGCACCCGATTCCAAGCTGCCGCTTAACGTCGTGCTGGCGCTGCTGAACTCACGGCTGCTCGACTGGTATTTTCGCCTTGGAAGCACAAACTCGTCCGTCAACGACTACCAGTTCCGAATGCTGCCCGTTCCTGTGTTTGAGTTGTCGGGGCCGCGTGATTCGAAGCTGCCTGAGCGGGTTCATCGTGCCATTGCCGCAGGCGACTGGCAATCGGCACGGGCGCTTACCGACCCACTGCTGACGAACCCGCCCTTTGGAGCGGCGGTCATGGACTGTATGGACTTGCTCGTGCAGAAAATCATCGACATCGAATCCGGCCGCGGCAAGATCGCTCGGGCCGAGCGCTCCGCCCTGGACCCGCAGGCCCAGCCGCTCCAAGACGTGCTCGACCACATGATCTACCGCATGGCGGGCCTGACCGACGCGGACGTTGAGGGCCTGGAGGAGCGACTCGCCAGAATGCTGTGAGGTCTCGGTATGAACCATTTCATGGAGGGCTTCTATCCCTGCGACGATCTTGTCCGCCGGCGCCAGGCGTCGCGTTGCCTTCCTCTCGATCCACCGCTTGACTCGTTCACCGCATACTTGCACGAGGAAATGCGGCAGTGCTATCTCAACGGCCTTGACCATGCGGCCATTCTTGCCGCGTGCGCATTGATCGACAGTGCCGTCAAGGCTTCGATCTACGTCGAGGACTTTGTCAGCGCGGACGGCGAATTCAAGGCCGAGGACTGGGACAAGATCGATGCGCTGGAGTTCGGGCCCGCGATCAACCTCGCGAAGAGCCGTGGCATCGTCACAAAGGACGAGCATGAGAAACTGGAGTGGTTGCGTGTGCACATCCGCAACCCCTACATGCATGGTGAGACCCCGCCGTGGAGCAAGGAGTTCGTTCCCGATGGCGTGATGATCGCGGACCTTCAGAGCGGCGAGGCGAAGGAGTGGAAGGGAAAGCTCCGCGACGACATCACGCTTCAACGGCGCATGCGGCTCGTGGCTGACCGTAACGCGTGCTGTGAGGTCGTTCCGCTCGTGGACGGCCTCGTGCGCGTCATCGGCAAGCGCGCGCTCGACAAGCTCCATGTGTGGAGAGCGAAGGAAGGCGACAAGGTCACGAGCGACGAGATCAAAGCGGCGCTCGACAAGATGCTCGACCAGGGTTTTGTCCCTGATCAAATGATCACGAGCGGTATCCCAGACGAACTTATGCCTACGGCGGCAGCGTTGCCATCAATCGAGGATGTCACGATGAGCATTCGAGCCCGCGTCGAAGACTCCCAGGCGCTCATGTCCTTGGGGCGGGCGGACGGTGCGCTTCTGTCCACGCTTGTGGCGGTCGCGGCAACTTCGCGAAAGCGGTATCCAAAGTCCGTCGAACCCGAAGATGGGAAGGCCTTCACGCGGTTCCTAGGCGAGGAAATGCGCGTCCTGACGGCCGGCGCGATTGTGAATGTCAACGTCGCGTACCGGGGTGCCGACCCCGCCAAGTACCCGGACAGGCTCATGCCGCTTCAGGATGTGCTGTACAAGTTCGTTCGATGCGCCCTGATTCACGAAGGCGGGCTGCCCGGCCAGGTCGAGTTCATCCCGGTCAACGGGCTTCGGTTCCAAGTCCTCCCTGACAAGCTGATACTGACGCAGTGGCTCATCCAGCGCCTTCACGTGCTGGTTCAGCACGCCCCCGAGAACATCGACGAGTTCCCCGAGATTGCCGAAGTGCCGGCCGACGTGATCGGCTGGGTGCTCTTTGGACCAAGGCGGCCGAATCATGCCGACTATTTGGCCGCTCGCGAAGAGCGCATGAAGGCCGTGAAGGCCTCACTCGTGCCGCTGGACGCGGCAGGCCAGCAGCCGCTATCTCAGCACGTGCAAGAAGTTGGCGATCCGAACGTGCGCGAATCGTCTTGATGCGCGCCGGTGATCGGGGCCGCGCCTACGCCGCGTTGCTGACCACACGGATGCCCGCGCGCACCGATCCTGCGTGTCCGCCGAGGTCGATCACGACGTGCCAGTGGCCCGTGTGCGGCGGCCGAAGGACGACCGGCGAGCGCCGGAAGTAGCCGCCGCGGTAGTGGAACGAGCGGTCGGCGCGATAGTTCGAGAAATCCAGATCGTCGAGAAGTTGTACGTTGGCGGCATGGTCGAGCGTGACGACGATCGCGTCGCACGGGCCAGCCGACCCTTCCCAGTGCAGGAAGTTCATCTGCGGAGTCCTTTCTGGCGATCCGATCGGATTCTCAATGTTCGCGATCCCGCGGCGGGTTCGGATCATTTCCCGGCGGGATCGTGTCTTTGCTGCGGAACCGTCCGTCCGTTCCCTGAATCGTGAGCTCGCCGCCGCCCTGGTGCTGAAGGTTCTGCTTCGCGGCGGCGGCCGCTTCGCCCTGCGTATCGTGGACGCTGGACGCCTTGTCCGCGTCGTTTCGCTTGTTCGCCCACTTCCCGTCGTCGCGACGGAACACCGTTCGATCTCGACCATTGCTCATGCCCAAACTCCTGACCGCGCTCGGAACGGCCGTCGACACTGGTGCTTGCAGAAGCACAAGCCATTGCGCCAACCGCCCGGTCCGTTCCCAACAGATTGGGCGGGTCTATAATCTCAACATAGCAGACGAATAACCGTCGGTCAAGAAAAACTTCTGAAATTCAGAAGTCGCACTTGCTTCTGCCGTGTGATCCTGCGATAATCCTTCGGAGGCGATGTGCCTCGCCACGCGGAACGAGGTGCGCAAGTGTCAATTGGTGAACGACTTAGGCATGCACGTGAGCGCTCCGGGCTGACGCTCCGTCAGGTCGTGGAGCGCACTGACATTGGCGAATCGTCGCTTTCGGAGTACGAAACCGACAAACGCGAGCCGCGACTGAGCCAGCTTCAAGCTCTCGCTCAGGTGTACCGGCGTTCTGTCGCGTTCTTCCTCGGCGAGGGCGATGTGCCCCACGAGGTTGTGCTCTGGCGCGAGCAGCCCGCGCCGGAGGTCGCGGCCGACATCGGGGCCGAGTTTCGGAAACTCGCCGAGCAGTATCACGTACTCGAGCAGCTCTGCGCCGATCGCCGACCGGTCCGGCTTGCAGAGCCCGACGCGACAACGCCGGTGAGCGGCTTTGGAAAGGCCGAGACGCTCGCGTACCAGGTGCATGCGCAGTTGCAGCTCGGCGACCGCCCAGGCCAGGCGCTGCTCCGCGTGCTCGAGGAAGTGAGCGGGCTGAAGATCTTTCACATGGATTTTCAGCCGACCGGAACCGCCGCCTGCACGGTCGGCGAGACGTTCGGGCCGGCCATTCTGCTGAACAGCGGCTCGGCGCGCTGGCGCCGCAACTTCGATCTCGCGCACGAGCTGTATCACATCCTGACCTGGCGGCACTTCCGATCGCCGGCCGAGGAGGACGGCCGGGTCGCAACGCCGGACGAAGAAAAGTGGGCAAACAAGTTCGCGAGTGTGCTCCTGATGCCTGAGCGCGCGCTGCGATCGGCGGTCGGAAAGGTGATCTGTGACGGCCGGCTGCAATTCGCCGACCTCGCGGACATTGCGCGCGAGTTCGACGTCTCCGCCGACGCGCTCGTGTGGCGAATGGTGCAGCTCAATCACTTCACCGCGGACGCCGCACGGGAGCTCCTGGCCCACTACAAGGTCAACGCGGAGCTATGGGAGAGCCAGCGCGAGCGTGACAATCCGCCTACGCTTCCCGAGCGCTATCGGGCGCTGGCGTTCCGGGCCCTTCGGGAGGGTCAACTGTCAATCGGCCGTTTCGCCGAGTACCTTGGGATCAGTCGATCGCGCGCGATGCGCATCGCCGAGGGCGAGGTTCCCGACGATGAGCCGATTGCGGTTAGTGATTCTTGACGCGAACATCGTCATCTATCTGCATCAACTCGGCATCTGGTCGCAGGTCGTGGACCGGTGCGAGGTCGTCCTCGCTCGAACCGTCGCGGAGCAAGAGGTGCTCTTCTACGAAGTGGACGACGAGCGGCACGGGATCGATCTGACGACCGACGTCGCGGCGAGCCGCGTGCGGGTCGTCGACGTGCTCGCGTCGGAGGTCTTGAAGTTTCGGTCGCGGTTCGACCCGCTCTACCTGGAAGCGCTTCACGTCGGGGAGACGGAGTCACTCGTGCATCTGGCGTTGAACCCGGAAACTGGGGCGAGCGTGTGTTCTGCAGACAAGGTTGTCTTTCGAGTATTGCCTCACCTCGGCTTGACGGACCGAGGCATCTCGCTCGAAGAATTGCTCGCGAAGGTCGGGCTGGGGCGTTCGCTGCCGCACATGTACTCACGCGCGTTCCGTGAGTATTGGACGCGCCGCGGCGAGCAGGACTGGATCGGCGGCATAGGGACCCAGCGCGGTGAAGGCGGCAGCTCGTGATTCCGTTCGTAATCGACAACGACCAGCATCGCCTCAGCGACGTGCTCAACGCCTTGCTGGCCGAGAGCCACGGCACGCCTTTCGATGTAGCCACCGCCTACTTTTCAGTCTCGGGCTATCGGCTGGTCAAGAACGAACTGCACAAGGTCGGCGCATTTCGGCTGCTGCTCGGGGCCGAGCCGGAATCAGGGAAGGACATCGGTCTGCGACCCGACGAGCGGAGGGTGCTGCTCGCCAGACTGCGGGGAGACCTGGAGGCGTCACCGTTCAACGCCGGGACGCTGAAGCTCGTTGAAGATCTGATCGCGTTCCTGCGGGCCGACAAGGTCGAAGTCCGCCTGTACGAGCGCGGCTTCCTGCATGCCAAGGCGTACTTGCTTCACCACGACGTAATCGGCCAGCACAATCGGTCGGATCGCCTGCGACCCTACGCGGCCATCGTCGGGTCGAGCAACTTCACCGGCCCGGGCCTGACCAGCAACCGGGAGTTGAACATCGTCCACCGAGTGTTCACGCAGGCCGATGAGCCGACTGACCACGCGGCAGCCGAACGCGTCGCCTATTTGGCTCGTGAGGCGACGAGCGAACGAGCGACAGACCTGCAACCGAGCGGCGCCGCGGTGCCCGCGACCGCCCGGCGGCTGATCAAGAGCGAGGTTGGCGCAAGGGCGATCTCTGACCTCACGCAGTGGTTCGAGCGACAGTGGCGCGACGCAGGCGACTTCAAGCAGGACCTGATCGAGCTGCTTGATGCGAGCAAGTTTGGAACGACCGAGTACACACCGTATCAGGTCTATCTGAAAGCGCTCTACGAGTACTTTCGCGACGAGCTCGGTGAAGAGGCTCTGGATGCAGGCCGCAGCGCCGTCGCGCTGGCGGAGTTCCAGGACGACGCGGTCAAGCGCGCTCGCCGCATTCTGGCGCGATACGACGGTGTGCTGATCGCCGATTCGGTGGGACTCGGCAAGACTTGGATCGGCAAGAAGCTGCTGGAAGATTTCGCCTACCACCGCCGTCAGAAGGCGATCGTGGTGTGCGCCGCGTCACTGCGCGACATGTGGCGCAAGGAACTCGCGACCGCGACGATCGCCGCGCAGATGCTCGGCATGGAAGAGATGGGGCGCGAAACGTTTGATCCGAAGCCGTGGGGCGACGCCGATGTGATCTTGATTGACGAGAGCCACAACTTTCGCAATGACAAGGCGAACCGCTACCTCGGCATCGAGCAGATCATCCAGTTGAACGGCGGACGCGGGCGCGACGGGGACAGGAAGAAGGTCATCCTTCTCTCGGCCACGCCCATCAACAACGATCTGTATGACTTGCTGAACCAGATTCGCTTGTTTACGCAGGCGGAGCCTGACTATTTCCGCGACATCGGCATCGGCGACTTGAACCTGTACTTCCGCCGTGCCCGGCAGCAGATGCGGCAACAGGACGCTTCCGCGGGCACCGTCTTGTTCAACCTGCTGGAGGAGATCGTCGTTCGCAATACGCGGCCGTTCATCCGCGTGGCCTACCCGAATGCAACGATCAATGGCAAGCCCGTTCGTTTTCCTGACAGGAAGCTCCGCACCGTGCAGTACAGCCTCGGGGCCACATACGCGGGGCTCTATGATGAAATCGTCGCCGCCATCGACCACCTTTCCTTGGCGCCGTACAAACTCGAGTTCTACCGCAAGCCTGAAACCGTCCTCGACAAGCAGGACCACGAGTGGGAACAAGGCCGTGAACAGGGTTTCGTCGGAATATTCAAGACTCGCTTCCTCAAGCGCCTGGAATCGAGCATCGAGGCCTTTCGGCTCAGCTTGCACCGGGCGTTGACGTTCGAGTCGACCTACCTCGACTACCTCCTCGACGGAAAGGTTGTCTCATCTCGCGACTTCCAGAAGGCGATGCGGTTCCTCGAACGCGACGCGGAAGATGAATCAGATCCTGGTAGCGTTGCCGATCAGCTCGACACGGTTGCGGAGGCGAAGGCGTACATCGACGGCCTGCTGCGTGTGGACCTGAATCAATACGACCTTCGCCGGTTGCGGCACGACGTGGAGGCCGACATCTCGCTCCTCAAGCGGCTGTACGACCGCACGGCGCCGCTGGCGGCCGACGACGCAAAGCTGGAAGCCCTGAAGGAAGCGCTCGCGACTGACCTGAAGGGCAAAAAAGTACTGGTGTTCAGTTCCTTCAAGGACACGGCTCGATACGTCCACCGGACGCTGTCGAATGATGCGGAATGGCTGAAGCGCATTGGACAACCTACGATCCGTCGCATCGACAGCGGTAACCATCCAAGCGAACGAGGCCACATTCTCGGGCTGTTCGCGCCGGTCGCGAACCAGGCGGACGCCAAGCCGGAAGATCAGATCGACATTTTGATCAGCACCGACGTGCTGTCGGAGGGTCAGAATCTCCAAGACTGTGGGATCATCGTCAATTACGACCTGACGTGGAATCCGATTCGCCTTGTGCAGCGAAATGGCCGTATTGACCGCATTGGCAGCCCACACGAAACGGTTGTGATTTGCAACATGTTCCCCGAGGATGAGCTCGAGCGGTTGCTCCGGCTGGTTGAACGGCTGACCGACCGCATCGCGCAGATCGACGAACTCGGCTTGCTGGACGCGAGCGTCCTGGGCGAGGTTGTCCATCCGCGAACCTTCAACACGATCCGCCGGATTCGCAACGAAGACGGAGCCGTGCTGGACGAAGAGGAGGAGCGCGCGGAATTGGCTGGGCCGGAGACGCTTCTCAGGCAATTGAAGGAACTGCTGAATCGTCAGGGGAAGGACTCGCTGGCGGCGTTACCTCACGGCATCCACTCCGGTTTGCGGCGGGACAAATGCCACGGGATGTTCTTCTACTTCCAGGCTCCGCGGCCTGACGGTTCGGGCCAGCGGCATTTCTGGCGCTATATCGACGCCAAGACCTATGACGTGCTCGACAACCGCTTTCAGATCGCGCAGATGATCGCCTGCCAACCGGATGAACCGCGCTTCATCGGCGATCAGGACGTGTTCTTGCTCCAAGAAAAAGTCATCGACCACATCCTGCGGTCCGAGAAGGAGGCCGAAGCTAAGGCGGCGGCTCCGAAGAGTGTTGATCCCGCGCAGCAGGCCGTGGCTGAGGAATTGAAAAACGCTCTGCGTCGCGGCACGGTCGAACGCGACGCGACGAAGGCGGCCATTCGCTACCTTGGCCAGCCGATGGGTCGCTTCGCCGTCAAGCGTCTGAAGGCATCCTACGCGGAATGGACCAAGGACCGTAGCGACCAGGTGCTTCTGTCGTCGGTGCAGTCCCTCGCGGTGGACTACGGCAAGGAGGCGGCGGATTCTACGTCCCGCGAACTCACGCTTGCCCGCGAGGACCTGGAGCTGATCTGTTTCGAATACGTGTCCCGCTGAGGATTCGGATTGAACAAGAAACGCGGAAAGCCGAAGAAGCCCAAGCTCGAGTCGCTTCAAGTGGACCGGCTACGATCGGAGCCGAGACCCCACGGGCCGTGGCCGAGTGGAGAGGGCATCGAAAGGCATCAGCATTCGGCCGACTTCGGCCATACGCAGATCTTCTTCAAGTGCCAGGGTTGCGGCTTGGAGTTCATGCTGATGACGTGGCGCAACGCGCGGGAGATTCCCGAGGCGTTTGGCGTCGGCGCCCCCGTCGGTCCCGCTGAAAAGATCACCTGCCCAGAATGTCGTCAGCGGTCCGTGTACTGTATCGGCTGGGCAGAAGTAGATGGCGCGATCTCGACGTACGTGAATCGCCGGGTCAGGAAGGCGCGGAACCGACTGCTGGATCGAAATCCGGATGGAGCACAGGATGACTAGATTAGCTTGTGAGCCCAGTCGTCCGTTTCTCCGATCAACGTCCTGAATGCGGCAATCTGTGCGTCGCGGTCCGTCAGCCTGGCGACGGGGCGCAGGGCGAGTTCTGTCAGCGCGGGGCGATGAACTGTCTTCGGCATCGAGACGATGTGCTCGTGAATTTCGGGAACAAGACGCAGAAGTCCCATGACCTGAGTTACGCGGGCACGGGTGACGCCTTCGCGACGGGCAATGTCGGCCTGATTGGCGGCCTGGCCAGCGTCCAGGAGCGCCCGCCACGCGATGGCTTTGCGGAGCATTGCGACCGCGCCGGGAGCCTTGGGCTCCCGCGGCGGCTTCGGCTTGCCCCTGAGGGGCTGGGCACCCGTGACGACGCGGTCAGACGGTACCCGGCGCTTCAGGGTGCCGACGTGGCCCGCCGGAAACGTCGGGTTCGGCCCGAGGGCGACCTGCACGGCCTGCTCGCGGTACGCGGCGGGCGGCTGGTCGTCCGTCGCGGCGAGGTGGACGATCCGGAAAACGACCTCCGGCTCGGCCCACCCCGGCCGCCGGCGGTGCGGCGGGCGGCCCGCCGTCGCAGTTCGAGCAGTGTTACATTCGGGGAGTTCTTGTCGGCCTTCGCATCTTGGGGGAAAGCCGTATTGCCGCCGTCACGACCGTTTCCGGGACCTCCTGGCAGCGTCGCCACGTCACCTTGAGTTCGCCCGGCGGCGATGCGGTTAGCTGGTCGGGCGGCGGTTTTTTCTGGCGGGCGGGCAGTCCGACGGGTACGATCGGTGTGTCGTTCGTCGTGGATTCCGCGGGGACTGGGTAGCGCCGGCGCCTCGCCGGCGGGGATGTGCGGTATGACCGGCAAGATGCCGATCCCACCCAACAGATTCAAGTGGAACGGCAGCACGTCAACGTCGCCAGGGTTCCTGGTGCGCTGGCTTGATCCCGGCAACTGGCTGGCGGTCTACATCCAGAGTGATGACGGCAAGGCGCGGCTCGACCAGCGCAAGGACGACGGGGCCCAAAACAATCTCGTCACCGCCGGCAGCGCGGTGTCGCTCACCGCGACCAACTGGTACACGGCCAAAGTCGTCATCGGCGACGACCTGGGTAACTCGGCGTTGCAGCGCCTGCGGTTCTTGGGTGGGGTGGGCGTCCCGCCCGCCAGTTCGTGGCCGATTGACCGGCAGGATGCCGATCCCACCCGCTTCGGCAACGACTCGGCGTTGATTGACACGACCGTGGTCGATGACGACTGGTCCGGCGGCTACGTCGGCCTCTTCCGCTCGACGCTCTACGCCGATGTGCAGCAGTTCGACGACTTCAAGGTCGGCTACGACAACAACGCCGACCTCGACATCGACGACGGCGGCGACGACATCCAGATTGATGATGATTTCAACAGCGGCGTGATCTCGTTGACGTATGACAACAACGGCAACCTGACCGATGACGGAATTCACAAGTACGCCTACGATTCCTGGAACCGGCTGATCCTCGTCAAACGCATCCCGGACGCGACCACCACCCTCGCGACCTACGCCTACGACGGCCTCATGCGCCGCATGTCGAAGGTCGTCGCCAACTGCGGCACGGAGCGCTACGCCAACGACGGCGGCAACACGACCGTGCACTTCTACTACGGGGCCTGTGGCACCGGTTTCCAACCGATGGGTGGGATGGGCGTCTCGCCCGTCACTCCCTGGAACATCTTCGAAACCCGCAACGGCTCGAACTACGCCACCCGCCAATGGGTCTGGGGCACGCAATACGTCGATGAACTCGTCCTCATGGACGTGAACTCCTCCCCCGGCGCCTCCGACTCCGACTGCGACCCCGACACCACCCCCGGCGGCGACGGAACCGACGCGCGCTACTTCTACCACCAGGACCGCAACTGGAACGTCGTGGCGCTGACGGGGCACGATACGACGTACAGCTCGAGTGCGAATGGGAAGATCGTGGAGCGGCATGTCTATACGCCGTACGGCGACGTCTCAGTCTACAACGGGTACTCATCTGCGGCTGGCGGCGAAGTGGCCGCTCCGGTGTCTCAATCGGGAAACATGATCTCATCACAGGGCCATCCCCTGGACGCCGAAACGCGCGCCGTGCTCGCTCGGCGGCGCTATTTGGCGACGACACACGCGCGGTTTATGCGAAGAGACCCGCTATTCAATAGCCCGATCAGCGCCTACGTCGCCCAAGCGGCGCAGCCCACTAGCGTCCTCGATTCCACTGGTCTTGTACCAGTCATCTATGAGTTTGAGCCTTTAGCAGCTCTTCAGGCAGATGGAAAGATGGGGCGCACTTTCTTCGGAAGCGCCGACGGCCGTAGCCAAGGACCGCAGACGATCGTCGCGCCAGATGCGCAGTGTTACGAAAGCCAATGCTGCTATGTTGCATGCTTTGACCGTATCCGAGAGGTAGATATCACAGCGACTGTGACTCTGCCTGAACTCGGTACAATCGTGAAGCTACGTGGCAGCGTCGTGGCGGTAGTTGACGTGGAATTTATGACTGAAGTAGCGGAACACGAACAATGCCACGTAGAGCTTGGATCAGCGCTATTCGCGATCGAACTCATTGCATACGCGAATGCCTTCCCATCCTGCACTGAGCTAAATAGGGCGAAGGACGTGCTTCAGTACGGTCAGGAGGACTATTTGTTTGTTGGGCACAGCCAAGGCGCGAACATTCTGCTGCATGTGCTAAACCACATATGTAATCGACGAGGGATTGATGTTACAGCCGACGGCGCACCGCTGTAGACGGAGCAGTGTGATAAGCGTCAGTACCCTGGTCGTTGGACTAAGCGCCTGGATAGTATATACACTGCGCCCGCTGCCAAATGTTGCCAACATCACTACCGAACGGCAGTTGATTGGCGCGGTTGATCGAGCTGTCGCCGACGTCGCATGGTCACGGTCATTGCAAGCTAGGGAAACCGCCGAGAGGTATCTTGAGGCGATCGTGTTCCGCTTAATGAGCGGCTGGCCCGAACTCCGCGCATCAGACTACCATCCAGCCGGGTTTAGTGAGATGGACGTGTTAGGGCATGTGTACGCGAAGCTTGCGTGGTACGCGGAATCGAACGCGCGGAATAAGGATGCGCTCGCGAAGGTGTTATACGCAATTGCTCCCGCCGAGGATGACTTGGTGTATGGCAGTTGGAGGCGCGCGGTTGTCTCATGTGGCTTGCCTTTGCCCACTAGTGCGCGACCATGAGACGCGGTTGGCTTATCCGCAACGGGGTGGGCTTGGTGGCGCGGAGTCGTCGATGCCTTCGCATATCGCCCATGCCAGGCATCTGAACCGCTGGAAACCATGCGGCATGCAGCACCCCGGCTGCGCGGTGATCGGGGCCGATATCAACGGCGACGGGCAGGTGAACGTCCTCGATGTCAATCCGTTCGTCGAGCTTCTGCTGGGCAAGTTCAGTAGGCTGGGCTGAGTATTCGAAGCCCAGCAATTCCGCTGCGGCATCGTCTTCGGCTACGGGCATATCGGATTCGCGGGCGAGACGCCCATGCTACCCGGGTGCGGCTGTGGAGCAAGGCGCAGCAGAAGGTGCTGACGTTCGAGGTGAGCAGCGGCACCTGGACGCAGCGGCTGTCGCAGAACGCGACGATCACCAATGATGTCGGCTTCACGATGTTCGATCACGTCCGCGGCAAGCTGGCGACCTACGTCGAAGACGACGTGCCCGCCGGGCAGGTCGGCCTCTGGTGCAGCCACGGCTCGGCCAACGAGTTCGACAACGCCGCGCGATAGTGCTGCCGCGGAAAGACCGCCCCCTCACGGTCGCGGCTCGGACAGAGCGCGACATCGCCGGGCCGTCCGAAGTGGGCGGGCGCGGGCTCGTGGAACCGGGAATGGCCGGAATCGACCTCGCACCGGGCGAACCCCGACGCAACCGCCGCCGGTTAACAGGTCGAGAGCGCCGCGACGAAGAGAGAGCGCCGCCGCGCGAGTTCGAAACGGTTCGGCTCGGGGAGTTCTTGTCGGCCTTCGCAACTTGGGGGGAAAGCCGTATTACCGCCGTTACGACTGTTTTCGGGACGTCCTGACAGCTTCGCCACGTCACCTTGGGTTCGCGCGGCAGCAATGCGAGTAGCTGTTCGGCGGCGGTTTTTTCTGGCGGGCGGGCCGCCCGAAGGGTACGATCAGTCGGTTGTCACAAGAGGCTTTCGCGCGGCGGGTAGCGCCGGCGTCTCGCCGGCGGGGATGTGCGGTATGACCGGCAAGATGCCGATCCCACCCGGTTCGGCAACGACTCGGCCCTGATCGACACCACTCTGGTCGACAACGACTGGTCGGGCGGCTACTGCTTTAGCTCGAACGCGACGACGCTCTTCTTCCCGTCCTTGCCTTCGATTTCGACCCACAGCTTGCCGCCGGCGGGCAGCGGGTCGGGCACTTCCGCGTGCGTGTGCCACTTACCTTCTTCGACTTCCGCCTTTGCTTTGATCGAGCCTTTCGCATCCTCTGTGCCGATCCAGAAGCGCACAGCCGCGGCATTTCCGAGGCCGCCATCGATCCACACGTCGATCGCTGCGTCGCCGCCGGCTTTGATATCGCCTGCGTCGCGCGCGGCTTTGACCTTCATGCCGTTGACGGTTCCCTCGCCCAGTTCAATCGAAGGGCCGTGAGCACTGTGCGTGTCGGCTTCCTTGCCGTGATCGTGATCGTCTTTCTCGCCGGGCTTGTGGTCATGCTCGTCCTGCTTGGCCGCGCCGGACGACCCGCCGGTCGCGGGTTTGCCGGATTCCGGCTTGCGTTCGCAGCCTGCCAACGCGACGGCGACGGTGCCGCGCTTCGGGGCCGGTGCGAGCGCCATGTCCGCGACCTGGGAGCGCCGTTGTGGTACTTGATAATGGTGTTCTTGATGTCGTCCACGCTCTGTACGCGGGCGGTTTGGCGCAGCGGCAGTTCCAGCCGGTCCACGTTCGGCAGATATCCGGCGCTGGCTGCGCTATGCGCCGAACGAGCGGCCGCCACCACGTCGTGCGTGCTTTGTCGCCGGGGTCGGCGCGCAGTAGCCGCTTCTTCCGTAACCGCGCGTGTATCCGCCGCTCGAACACTGAGCGTTGGCCGTAGGGATTATCGAACCGGCTGCGAGGACGGACAGGTCGGCCGCGCCGACCGGCAAGCGGCTTGTACGATTCTGTCGCGGGCGCGGAATTTTCCGGCGGAGCCCGTTCAGCATCGTGCTATAATAGGATTCCAGCGACCGAAGGCCTCGGCCGCTTCGGACCGTTTTGCGGAGGTGTGGGCCATGCGTGCCCGCCCAAGCAGCTACGTAATTGGCTGCGGTTGTGTGGTCGTCGTCTTGTCCTTGCTTCTGCCGAGCGCAGCCCGAGGTCAGCACGGTCGCGGTGCACTCGGGGGTCACGGAGGGCATGCGGGGCGCGCCGGTCATTCTGGACACTCCGGCCATCGTGGGGGCGTCGGGCATGGTATTTCAGGCCATCGTGGGGGCAGCCATATCGGGAGCACCATCCAACATTTGGGCGGTCACGGTTCCAGGCTGGCGAGTGCCCACCGACCGGTGGCGCCGGCCAGCCATGGCGCGTCGACGCACGGCGCGCACCAACGTCTGGTCCCCGGCATCGTCCACGAACGGGGGCGTTTCGGCGGACATCAACCCGGGCTGTTGCACCACCTCCGTCAGAGCGTCAGTCATCACTCAACTCACGATGTCCCTGCACATATTGACGGCCTTCACGGGCATCACGGCCATTCGCTGGGATCGCGCTTCGGCTATTACAGCACGTACTACCCGTATTCGTCGGCATACTACCCGTATTCGTCGGCATACTACCCGTATTCGTCGGCATACTACGCCCCATACGTTTTGCCGGTGTACGGCGGCAGCACGTACGGCTACCCCTCCGGATATGTTGATCCCAGTTACATTGATCCCAGCTACATTGATCCCCGGTACATTCAGCCGCCGCTCGTCGAGGAGCCATACTTCGAGCCGCCCTATGATGGCTCGATCGTTTTGCCAGCGGACGAGCCGGGCACGTACCTGCCGCAGGCGCAACCCCCCCGGATTCCCGACGGCGTCGCGTTGGCTCGACCGCTGGTGCATGCACCACAGGCGCCGGAGGTCCTGCCGTCCGAGACCCAGCGCCCGGCGCCGGAGCAACCGCAGGATGACGATGATCCGGCGACGCCCCACTCCCACGATCATGAGCCAGACCGGAGCGGCCCGTGATGCCGTTTCGTTTTGGCAGGCCGTTTTACGCGGTGGTGTTGCTCTGTCTCGCCTCATGTCGAAGCGGCGCGCGTTCTGAAGCCTTCGCTCTGACGGCGCCGCCGGTCGTGCCGCAGGACGGTCCGGGAGCGTCATCGGAGGTTGCCAAGGACGGTTCACAGACAACCACCAGCTCCGCGTCCAGCGAACCCGTCGACCTGCGCGTAGCGCTCAGCCACTCGTCATACAGCGCTTCTGCTCCGGAGAGATTGGTTGCCAAGATCGACCTGTTCGGTCGCGCACGCACGGCATCGACGCGGCAGCCGCTCAACCTGGCCTTGGTGTTCGACCGATCCGGCTCGATGGCCGAGGATCAGAAGTTCACGCACGCCCTGCGAGCCGCGCAACTGGCCGTCGAGAATCTCTCCGACCGCGACATCGTGTCGCTGGTTGCGTTCAACCAGGACGCGGTCGTCCTTTCGCCCGCCGGCCGGGCCGTCAACAAGGAGTTCCTGCGCCACCGCCTGGGAGAGTTCAGCCCGGAGGGTTGGACGAACCTCAGCGCCGGCCTGCTCGAAGGTCTGGCGCAGATCGATTCGCAGGGCAAGGCTGACCAGCTCAAGCAGATCATCGTACTGACCGACGGGCTGGCCAACCGCGGCGTCACGGACCCGGACAAGCTGCGCAAGCTCGCCGCCAGCGCCAACCAGCGTGGCATTGGCATCTCCACGCTGGGCGTCGGGACAAAGTTCGACGAAAAGCTGCTGACCGCGCTGGCCGAGGCCGGCGGGGGCCGCTACACGTACGTCGCCTCGCCCGAACAAATCCCGACGGCGGTCGCCGCGGAACTGCGCGGCCTGCTCGACGTGGTCGCCCAGAACGCGCGGCTCGAGCTGCGCCTCAACCCGGGCCGGATCAAGCGCATCTACGGCCGTCTGCTGGACGCCCCGGTCCCGTCGTACACGTTCGATCTGGGCGATATTCGCGCCGGCGAGCGGAGCATTCTGCTGGTCGAGCTCGCGCCCACGGCGCTGGCCGCCGGCGGCGTCACCGCGCTGGACGTCGCGCTGACGTTCGACGACCCCGACCAGGGCGCACGCCGGCGGTTCGAGACGCGCCAGGAAGCCCGCTTCGCCGAGAGCGCAGACCAGATTCGGACGGGCGAAAAACCGGAAGTGGTCGTCTGCGCGCGGCTTTGCGACGCGATGGAGAAGGCCGAGGAAGCCCTCGAAGGGCTCGATATCGAACGCTTCCGCGAGCTGACGCGCACCTTCGACGCTTTGTATGAGCAGGCCCGCCGCCTGGCCCTCGACTCGCGCGACCAGGAAATGCTCAACGAGACGTTCCTGCTCAAGCACTTCATGACCGACCTGGCCGCCGCCAGCCAGGAGTCCCTGCTGCACGGACACGACGAGGCGAAACGGCGAATCCAGAAGGACGTGGATTACAGGCGCTACCTGCTCGAACACCACCGCGGCGGCGGCCAGCCGCACCGCTGATCCGATTTCTCAACTTGGCCCCCCGCAGACCCCGGTCAGCAGCGCGCCGGACGCGTTAACGATATGGCGCGTAGTCGCGCTTCCAAACTGTCATGCACTGCTCGGCCAGCCCGCGGACCCGTCGCAGCTCTTCGGCCGCGCGTTTTTCTTTGGCGTTTGTCCAGAAGTTATCGGATTTGGGTTGCGGGACTTCGCAGATCCGGGTGATGGCTCGGTAAGCCGCCAGACGGATCGCCGCGTTATCATCGTCCAAACGATCAAGGAGGAACTCGGCAGCTCCCACAGGCGCGGAAGCGAGCGCCTGGCCAGCCAATCGGGCTGTCGCGGCGTCTGGGCCGGCGGCGTCCTCGACCAGCCGTTCAACGGCGGCGCTCGTCCCCAGATCAGCGAGCGCCTGGTAGGCCGCTACGCGCAGTTCCGTGGGGAGGCCTGGCCGGTCCAGAATGGCCAGAACGTCGCCGTCCGCTTGCTCTACCACCATCTGCGCGACTTTTCTCAGGACGTCGCGCGTTTCCTGGACGGTCGCGTTCGGATCGCCGAATTTTGCCTTCAACTCATCCTTGTAGAACTGTGCCCGGTACGAGCGGAAGGCCATGGCGATCTCCGGCGCTAAGCGAGCCGGGTCTTCGAGCGCCGCTGACTCCCCTAATTTCGCCCCGTCCGGTGTGATGAAAACGCCGCGGTAGCCAGCGTGCGGCCCGATGCCGAGTTGCTGGAAGAGGCCGCTGTACCGGCTGTCGCCGCGCTGCGCCGCCACGGGCACAAAGTTGCGGGCGGCGTAGATCACGCGCCGGTCCGAGAACGCGAGCTGGCGTCCTTGAACGGAGCTATGACTGTAGAGATGCCGTCCACGACCACCGCCGCGCCCGCTGGTTCCCTCGACCAGAAGCAGAATCGGCCGCTGCGTCTTCTTCGCCTCGGCGATGGCCTGCTCGACATTGCGGGGCCACGCGATCCCCTGGCCAACCTGTGCGTGCGCTGGGCGGCCGAGCATGGCCAGCGGCGCACCGGCCAAAACCATCAAGCGGAGTAAGCGGAGCGAAGCCGCCATTGACGCGGTGTTTGTCGAGCCGATTCCGCGGCCGAACAAACGGGCTGGAGGCGCGTTTCGCATAATGCGCATTATACCCGGTCCGAGCTGAATGTTCCGCGTGGCGATGTAACGCCGATGACCCGGCCAGCAGACCGGAGAACGTTATCAGCCGCAGCGCCGGGCGGGGGACTACCATCCGCCCCCGCTCGACGCTCGAGGCCGCGCGCGACAGGTTTCTGCCGCGCGCGGCATGCGCGTGTGGCGGGTTCGAACTAATGGTGCCGGCGCCCGTGGTGGCTGTCCCGGCCGCGGCGATCTCCGCCGCGATGTCGGTAGTCGCTGTGCCCTGATCGCCGGATTCCATCTCGGTGGCCGCCGATCCCGAGATTCAGCGAATACGACCGATACGGCGGCTGGCTGTAGCGATACGTCGGCTGGCTGTACCAGACCGGCGGCGAATAATACTGCGGCAGGGCGTACGACGGCGCGTAGTACGTCGTCGCCGGGGGCGGCGCGTTGTAGCCGCTCCCCCCGTACCACGCCGAGTATCGGCCGCTCGAACACTGAGCGTTGGCCGTAGGGGTTGCCGACACGGCGGCGAGCACGGCCAGGCCCGCCAGCGCCGTGAATCCGAGATGCAGTTGCATCGCACGTACCTCCAATTGGCTCGGGTCCAGCGTGTCCCGGCTCAGCCGCGGCTCGCATGGACCTATCGTCATAGACACGTAACAGCCGGGAACGTCGAACTATTCAACCGCAGTATCTCAATTGGCGTGTGAAAACGGTTTCCCAGACAGATTTCGACGATCTTTATGAGGGCAGACGCGCGACGGAGGCGCATGCAGGTCGAACTTCGACGGCACGGCGACGGGTTCGACGGTTCGCTCTTGCGGGTCGGCGCTCGGACCCACGATCAACTTCGCCTCCCTCGTGTCCTGCAAATCGACCGACCCGCCCTTGGGCGGAACGACTCGCGCGGAAAGCCCGTCTCGCAGGCGCGTGAGATGCGCTGAGTGTGCGTTCATCCGTCCCGAGCAGCGTGGCCGCGGTCGATAGCAGCAGCCGGAAGCGCGCGTGAGCAGCGTCATGCTGGGCCTGTGCGTCCGCACTTGGGGCCTGAAGTTCGGCTTCCTTTTCCAGGGTCTCCGACAACTGCGCCCGGCGCGATGCAAGCGTCGTCTGTGCGACGGTGTACTCCTCCGCCGTCACGACGCCGGAAGCACGCGTCTGGTCCAACTGTTCAACCCGTTTCTCCCACAACGCAACGCTGGTTCTCAGGCTTGCCTCGTGCTGCTTGCGGGCACTAAGCAGCGTGGGAATCGATGCGGCGGCGTGCCGCGCGACCTGGACAACGGGTCAGTCGGTTCGCGGGCGTCAGCGCGATGCTGCGCTGAAACGACATTGACAGAGGCGACGAACGAGTCATCCGCGGCGATGGCCGCTACCGGCACCAGCGAAGGAACCTGCAGGGCCGCTCCGGGCGGCATGCCGGTAGTGCACAAGCATGAATGGTCACCATGCGGTACGGGATCGCCGGTCGGATCGTGCTGGTGGTGCGGGACATGCGTATCATGATGTTCGTGCGCAGCCGCCGATCGATCCCGCCCCTGTTCGTGTAAATCCCCATGTGTACCAAGCTCCGCCATGCAGATCACAGGGCAGAGGACGGTGATGATGCAAACAAAACTTCTGGACATTCGACCCGAACACATGCCGCGCATTCTGGCGACAGGTGGTGGTTTGTCTATCCGCCACGCTTGCGCGTCTCGCCCCGAACTCGGAAAGCAGTAAGAAACGAAGCCCCGGCGAGTTGAAGCGGCTCGCCGGGGCTTTAATTTCAGGGGAGCGGCAGACAATTAAATCGAATATCAAAAAGACCGTCAAAAGTGGTCAAAGGCCGTGCATAAACGGCAGCCCGCCGCGCACTAGCGGCGGCGTAGCATCGCGAGCGCCCCGAGCGACAGCAGCGCCAGCGAAGCGGGCTCCGGAACCGTGTCGATGACAAGGTCCAGACGAACGGCCGTCGTCCCACGACCGGTAGCATTGCTGACCACAACCCCGATCACGCCGTTCCATGGGTCGCTGAGCAACCCCGTGATATCAAACGGGCCGAGCGGCGGCTGAGAGCCTACGAGACTCATGGTCGCGCTGCGGACCGAATGGGGGCCGGGCCAGGTGAGCGGGTCCACGCCGCCGAGGATCGCGGGGAGACCGATGCCGATACCGATGCCCGCGCCCGTGAGGGACTGCCCGCTGCCGGAAAAACCGGAGGGGAACAGCTCTCCGTCGCCGGAGACGCTGATCTGCACCGTGCTGGTCTGGTCTTTTACCACGACGCTCTCGACGACCGTCCGCTGCACACCACCGGCGACAGCAAGGTAGTCGTTGATCAATTCCGACGCCGCGTCAAACGTGACGATGTCGTCGCGGATGGGCGGGGTGGTCGGCTCGATCAGAAACAAGTTGTTGGCGGCATCCGCCAAGCCCGTAAAAACGCTAAAAGACGTACCCGTGGGAGAGGCGATACCGCCGGCTGTCAGCACGCGTCGGCCGTCCAAAGTAAAATAGCCGTCCGCGTGAACAGGGGTCAGCACGCTCGAGGCATGCGCCGCCATAGGCGCAGCGATCGACGCGGCGAACCCTAATATTCTCCGCATGCAATCCTCCTGCCCAAAACCGAGACGGCGCCAATAAGCCGTCCGCGCGAGCAACCTGCGCCCCGGGGGAACGGGGTCAGCAAAGGCAAGCGCGTCGAGGCACTGATCGGAACTTACAGATTTGCCACGATGAGCCGGAGCGTCGGCCTGCAGACCTCAAACGCCAGCGATGGAGATTTCGTTAGCGCTATTTGCCGACGGACCACGTCCTCGGACGACGCGACCGCCAGGAGGATCCACGTGCCGGACAATCTCACAGTGCTCGTCGCGCAGACCTGAAGTGCGCGAGCAGATTCGGGATTAGCTCCTTTTCCGCTCCTAGAACCTCGATTCAGCCGTTAGTTTAGCTCTTACCCACCTTAACTGTCAATTGAATATGTGGCCGGGGAGACTGGATGCGTTCGAATCCCGCTGGGGCCGCACCCAGGCATTGGAAGTCAGCGGCTTTTCGTTAAGTCGCTGTCGCGATGGGCCTTACGCTCCTGGTCAAGTTGGGCGCCATACCCACGACTTTTGCGTTGGAATGCCGACGCAGAGGCGGTCGGCCATGGCACCCATGGCACCCACCGGCGAACTTGACGATCAGTACTGGTCAAGTTTGCGGGGAGCATCGGCGTCCCGCCGGTGCAATTCTGCACTCGCACCGGCGGGACGCCGATGCTCCCCGCGCCGGGTTCAAACTTGACCAGTACCTGACGAGCGACTCTGTTTGACACGCGCCACCGAGCACGTAGAATGCGCGATCTCGGTTGGGCTCGCGGGCCCGCTGGGGACGTAGCTCAATTGGTTAGAGCGCCGCCCTGTCACGGCGGAGGCTGCGGGTTCGAGTCCCGTCGTCCTCGTTCGATTCGCCGGTGCCGGCCGGCTGGTTCAGCCGGCCGCGTGGGCTTCCGGGTCCGGCGCCAGGGCCCCGGGCGGCCCGGCAATCACCCGCTTCGAGCGCCACACCAATCCGCCGGCGACACACCCTGCGTAGAGAACGAACTGCACGACGGCGCGGGTCAGGGCCGTCAGCGCCGCGCCGCGCAGCGGATCAGCGGGGATCCACGCCAGCGCCGCCACAAGCGTCGCTGCGAGCACGAGCGCCTGCATCCACGACTGCACCATGAAGAGGCGCATCTGGGTCGCTGTGACGCCCAGGACGTTCGTCATCAGCGCCAGGCTCTGCGCCGCGATGATGATCATGAACTCGGAGTGGTGAGCGGCATAGTCGGAGCGGTAGAGCACGCGCAGAAACCACTCGCCCGCAAACCACGCCGCCACGCACAGCCCCGCTCCCAGCGTCAACGCCGTCGCCAGCAGTCGCGCGAGCAGCCGCACAAAAGCCGCCCGATCCTGCCAATAGTAGAGCGAGAGGCGATTGGCGGCGGCGTTCGAGGCCTGGATTGCGACCAGGTTGCCGGCGAGCGTGACATATGCGAGGGCCGCGTAATAGCCCAGCGCCTCGCGCCCGCCGGGCTGAGAGGCGATCAGCAAGCGCGGCAGGCTGTCGCACAGATTGACGACCGTGGCGACGACGCCCAGCGGCAGCGTCTGCCAGGCGAGCCGCCGCACATCACGCCACGGTGCGGGCCGGCCGGATTCCGCGGCCGGCGCGGCCCGGCGCCGTTCGAACATCGGCAGGATCAGCCACCAGCTCGCGGCCCAGATGCCGGCTGCCAGTGCGGTCGCGGTCGCGGGGTTCCATCCGGTGTATGCCGCCGCGGGCAGCAGCACGGCAAACGGCGCGAGCAGCGCCAACCCGCGCAGGGCGGCGGCGGCCGCGACCAGGTCGAGCCGCTCGCGCCGTTGAAACGCGCCCCAGTCCAGCTCGGCCAGTTGCCACGCGATCTTTGCGGCGCAGATGCATGCCAGAAGAGCGACCGCGGGCGCGTCCACATCGCGCAGTGCGCGCCACGCGACGACGAGCGCGAGGCAAACGGCCGCCGCTGCGGCGGCCGCGTTGCGAAGCCGACGATAAACGGAGTAGGGAAACTCGCCGCCCACGTCGGCGACGAACGCACCGCGCAGCTCGAGCGAAAACAGCAGAACCACGGGTGAGGAAACAGCCAGTCCGTAGGCGTAGTCGCCCACCGCCCGAGCAGACGCGAACTTGGCCAGGAGCGCCGTCACCAGCAATTGGCACAGGCTGTACAAGCCCATGCCGCCGATGGCGAACAGCATGTTTACGCGGAGCGAGCGCGAAGCGTGATTCATGCGGACGCTCGCGGCGTTGATCGGACGCGGCGCGCGGCTACGGCAGCGGGACGTCGTCGAGCGACACGGGCACGTTCACGTCCTCGACCGCCGGGAAGACCTGTACGACGAGCTGTGCGTCGGCATTCAGATCGCCGCCCAGGACGGTGAAGACGGTGCAGGACTTTCCGTCCTTGGTCGTGCCGGCCGCCTCGCGAACGCGGATCGGCTTCATCCAGCCGTCGAAGAGCGCGGCGCTGCGCACCAGCTCCGCTTTCGTCTCGTAGCGCAGCGCGATGGCCTTGCCCGCTTCGTAGGGCTTCTCGAACTCTTCCGGCGCCACCAGGCGCACGTTGATGCCCAGGTCCTTGAGGCGCGGATCGTCGATTGATTTGCCGACAAACTGCGTCGGATTCGAGACCGTGACCTCGACGTATTCCTTCGAGAGGATCAGGCGCACGCTCCCGCGGATCCGCTTGAGCGTCACGGCGCCGCGTGTGCTGGCGCTGGCGCGGGTCACCAGCAGCAGGCCGGTCTCCTTCAGCTTTTCCGCCGGGCCGGCCACCAGGCGCGTGTTTTCGCGGTCTTCCGCCGAGTAGGTGGAAGGGTCGAAGAGCGACCGGCCGGTGTCATCGACGACCTCGCTGAGAATCAACTGGCCGTGCCGCTGAATCTGCGTGATCTTCTCGCCCACCAGGCGAAACTGCATGCGCAGCTCCGACTCGCGCGGCGCGCCGGGGGCCGGGTCGCTGAAACGGTAGCGACCTTCCAGCATCGCGACGCAATCCACCTTCAGCTCGCCGACGGCATAGTTGGGCGGGGGCGTCGGCGGCGACATTGGCGGCTGATCGGGCGCCGGCGGCGGGGTCGCCGGCGGCGCGCCGTGCTGATGCGGATCGCCCCCGGCCGGCGGATTCTGCGGCGCGGCGGGGTTCTGCAGGAAAAGCGCGGCGAGCAAACCAAGCGAAACGATCATGGCGCGACCCTCCTCCAGGTCGATTGGTCACAGGCCAGGGCGGCGAAGCTACCCACGCCGCGCCGCGGTTGCGAGCGAGTCAATATATTCACGAGCCTGGCGCATCCCGTCAACGCCGGGTTGCCGCCGATGAATCACCAGTTCGCCGCGATAGTCGCCGGCGGCCAGTTCAGCGAGCAGCGCGGCGAAATCCACATCGCCGCCGCCGAACCGCGTCTCCTCGACGCCGCCCCCCGAGCGGTGCACGTCGCGCAGCGTGACGCTGGCGATCTCGACGCCGCCGGCGCAGGCGGCGGCCGGCGCGATCCCGCGGGCGGCCGAGTCGATCGCCAGCCCGAGATTTGGACAGCCGAGCGTTCGCACGGATTCGAGCACACGGGTCGGATCGTCATCGCCGGTCGCCAGCGCCACACGAACTCCGGCGCGGTCGGCCAGGTCGGCGAGCTGCGAGGCGACCTGCGACGCGACCGATCCACCCGTCGCGTCGCCCAAGCCGCGCAGCGAGACCACCGCGACCGGCAGCCGCATCTCGGCACACATTTCGAGCGTCGCCCGAACGTGCGCCAGGCGTGCGTCGGCGGTTTGCGGATCACCCAGACCCAACCCCGGAAACTCCGCCGACAGCCCTGCCAGGCGCAGGCCCAGGTCGGCGAGGTATTTCGACAGGTGCCGGCGGGCGCTGTGCGAGAACCGCGCCGGGTCGAGCTCCGTTTCGACAGTGCCGGCGTGCAGCAACCGATAGCCGTCAGCCGCCGAGGCCTGAAGGGCCTCGCGGAGTCCGCGGCGATACGAATCGATGTGGGCGGCGATCACTTCGACAGCAGCTTCTCGGTCAGTTCCAGAAGCCGCTCCATGCGGAAGGGCTTGTTGAGGTATTCGTCGACGCCGAGCGCTTCGGCGTATTGCTTGTGGCGCTTGCCGGCGTTGCCGGTGATCATGATGACGCGCGGGGCCGCGCCGCGCGGCTTGCCCTGGCGCAGGCGCTCGAGCACCAGGAAGCCGCTCTTCTGTGGCAGCATGATATCCAGGATGACCAGGTCGGGCGCGAATTGCTCGGCGACGCTGACCGCCGCGGCGCCGTCGCTGGCGGTTTGCAGGGTCGCCCGCGTATCCGCCAGTCCGGCGGAGATGGCGGTGACGATGTCCGGATCGTCATCGACGACCAGGATCTTCTTGCCTTCAAACGTCGCCACGGACAGCTCCTTTCGCTGACGCAGCCGATTGTAGTACGCGACTCACCGGCGCACAACGAAGCGCCGGGCGCGGCGGGTGGAACGTGCACCTTGCCCGTTCCTGAGACCGCGGGGACGGGCGAGACGCCCGTCCCACCCGATTTTGCCTTGGCCGATCAGCGTTGGAGAATTGGCTTTCACGCGCCTCACTGGTGGCACTAACATTAGGGATGAGAAGAATCAGGAACGCCGCCTGCGGAACGCCGCAGCGCCTATGGAACGGAGCAGATCATGGCAGCCCGGAAGAAACTCAGACTCTGCGCGGACATGTCGGTCGCTGAGACGGTGGACTATCTGAATGACCTGATCCGCGGGCTTCAGGCCGGCGCCGTCACGGTGATGCGGGAAGACGAGAGCGTCACCCTCACGCCGGGGGCGGAAATCTCGGTGCGGGCCCGCGCCCGCGCGCGCCGGAAGAAGCAGTCGTTCTCGCTGCGCCTGGCGTGGCGTGTGGAAAAACCGGCCGACGCCGAGTGCGCGGACAAGCACGACGACGACGCGACGAAGCCCGTCGCAGCGGCGTCCTCCGACAAGTAGACGCGACGCGCGGCCGCAGCGTCTATTCCGGAGCCGTGTTTCCATCCGAGCCGGGCGCGTAAGCAAGCGGTTCTTCGGGCGCCGCTCCCTCACGGTCGCGGCTCGGAAGAGCTTTGGGATAGCCTCTATTGTTCGAACTGGTCCTTGCGGAAGAGCCGGTCCACCGGAATCGGATAATCCCCCGAAAAGCACGCGCTGCAAGTCTCGCCGCGCGTCCGCCGCACGCTGCTCAGCATCCCATCCAGCGACAGGTAGTGCAGCGAATCGACGCCCAGAAACCGCCGCACCTCTTCGACGCTCCGCGTATGGGCGATCAACTCATCGCGGCTGGGAAAGTCGATCCCGTAGTAGCACGGATGCCGCACGGGCGGGCTGGCGACGCGCAGATGCAGCTCCCGCGCGCCCGCCCGCCGCAGCGCCTGCATCTTCTGCCGCGTAGTCGTCCCGCGCACGACGGAGTCTTCGACCACAACCAGGCGCTTGCCCGCAACCGCCGCGCGGATCGGGTTCAGCTTCAGGCGCACGGTCAGATCGCGAATGGTCTGGCTGGGCTGAATGAAGGAGCGGCCGACGTAGTGATTGCTGGTGAAGCCGCGCCCGATCGGGATTCCTGACTGCTCGTGATAGCCCAGCGCGGCGCAGCGGGCGCAGTTGGGCACGGCGATCACCAGGTCGCCCTGCGCCGGCGCCTCGCGCGCCAGCGTGCGGCCCATCTCCTTGCGCACCAGGTGCACGTTCTCGCCGAAGATGTTGCTGGCGGGGTCGGCGAAGTAGACCTGCTCGAAAATGCACGGCGCCGGGCGAACGGCGCCGGGTTTGACGAAGTAGCGCGAGCGCATCGCGCCGGCGGCGGTGAGCGTCACGATTTCGCCCGGCTCGACGTCACGCACGTACTCCGCGTCGATCATATCAAGCGCGCACGTCTCGCTGGCCGCCACCCACGCCTCGCCCAGCCGCCCCAGGCAAAGCGGGCGATTGCCGGTCGGATCGCGGACGGCTTCGATGCGGTCGGGGTAGAGCAGCAGCAGGCAGTAGGTGCCGACCAGTTGCCCCAGCACCGCCGCCAGCGGGTCCTCGCGCGCGACGAACTTCTGGTCCGCCAGCATGTGCAGGATCACCTCGGTGTCCGAGGTGGTGATGAAGATGTGCCCGTGGGCTTCGTAGTCGCTGCGCACCTGCGCCGCGTTCACCAGGTTCCCGTTGTGCGCGATCGCGATCTGGCCGATCGAGCAGCTCACCTGCAACGGCTGGGAGTTCGAGTCGCTGCACGAGCCGGTCGTGGAGTAGCGGACGTGACCGATCGCGAGCGGATTCCGGAGCTCGATCAGATCAGAGGTCGAGAGCGCGTCGGTCACCAGGCCCACGCCCGCCTTGCGCTTCAGAGTTTTTCCGTCCGCCGAGCAGATGCCGGCGGACTCCTGTCCACGGTGCTGTTGGGCGTAGAGTCCCAGGTAGGTCAGTTCTGCTGCTTCGGGGTGGTTCGCGATGCCCAGCAGGCCGCAGTAGTGCTTCACTTCACCGGTCATGTGCGGATCATACACGCTTCGGCAAGCGGCATCCGCTGCCCGTCCGAGCCGCGCGCGTGAGTGGAGATCGGCACTACGCCGGGCTGGGGATCGGCCCGGCGTCTTCTTCGGGTGGATGCTTCACCGGCCGCGCCACCGGCGGAGAGTCAAGCCGGCGGCGGTCCTGTTCGGCGGCGATCAGGTCGGCGACGGTCGGCTTGTCGAGCACCTCGCCGGCGATCAGGCGGCGCACCTCGTCGCCATCCAGCGTCTCGTATTTCAGCAGCGCCTGGGCGATCGCTTCGAGCCGCTCGCGATGACCGTCGATCAGACGGCGCGTGTCGACGTAGGCGGCGTCGACGATCCGGCGCACCTCCTCGTCGATGACCTCGCTGGTCTTATCGGAAAATTCCTTGCTCAGGCCGATTTCCGCGGCCCGGTTGCGCGTGGTCGGCTCGTCGCCGTAGTAGACGAAGCCCAAGCGGTCGCTCATGCCCCATTCGGTGACCATGTAACGGGCCATGGTCGTGACCTGCTTGATGTCGCCCGACGCGCCGGAGTTGATATCTTCACCCAGCAGCTCCTCAGCCAGGCGCCCGGCGCACAGCACCCGCAGCGTCGCGTCGAGATAGCTGCGGCTGTAGGCCGTGCGGTCCTTTTCCGGCAGGGAAAACGTCACGCCGCCGTAGGGCCCGCGCGGGATGATGCTGACTTTGTGGACCGGGTCGGCGTCTTTCAGCAACGACTGCACCAGGGCATGCCCGGCTTCGTGATACGCCGTCAGAACGCGGTCCTTTTCCTCGACCACGCGGCTGCGCTTGGCCCGGCCCCAGCGAACCTTGTCGCGCGATTCTTCGAGGTCCTCCATCTCGACCGCGTCCTTGCCCGAGAGCGTCGCCAGCAAGGCCGATTCATTGATGACCGCGGCCAGGTCCGCGCCGCTGAACATGGGCGTGGCGCGCGCCAGACGTTGAAGCTTGGTCTCGACCGGCGGCTGGAGCTTGATCTTCTTGGCGTGGACTTTCAGGATTTCGAAGCGGCCCTTCACGTCCGGCAGCGGCACAAATACCTGTCGGTCAAAACGGCCGGGGCGGACGAGCGCCGGATCGAGCACGTCGGCCCGGTTGGTCGCGGCGATGACGATCACCTGGTCGTCGCTCTCAAAGCCGTCCATCTCGACCAGAATCGCGTTGAGCGTCTGCTCGCGTTCGTCGTGGCCGCCACCGTTGTAGCCCACGCCGCGGCGTCGCCCGACGGCGTCGATCTCATCCAGAAAAATGATGCAAGGCGAGTTCTCTTTCGCCTGTCGGAAGAGGTCGCGGACGCGCGAGGCGCCGACGCCGACGAACATCTCGACGAAGTCCGAGCCGCTGATCGAGAAGAAGGGCACCTCCGCCTCGCCGGCGATGGCCTTGGCCAGCAGCGTCTTGCCGCAGCCCGGCTCGCCCACGAGCAGCACGCCGCGCGGAATGCGCCCGCCCAGCCGCTGAAAACGCTTCGGGTTCCTCAGGAACTCGACGATCTCGAGCACCTCATCCTTGGCTTCCTCGATACCCGCCACATCGGAGAAGGTGACGTTCGTGTGCTCCTTGGTGCTCATGCGGTGCCGGCTGCGGCCGAAGTTGCCCAGCATCCCCGCGCCCGCGCCCGCCTGGCGGAACTGGCGGAAGATGAAGAAGTAGGCGATCGCGAAGAGGACGATCCAGGGAATCAGCGACAAGGCGATGTTGATCACCAGGTTGTTGCTGGGCTGGTATCGGTACTTGGGGCGGTTCTTGACCGCCATGCGATCGAGCTTCTCCTCGAACTTGTCGAAATTCTGCGCGATGCCGGGGTAGCGCACCTCGAACTTGCCGCCGGCCGGAAGCGTCGGCTGGTTCTCAGTCACCTCGCCGACGATCATGTCCTCGCGGATGAGCAGTTCCTTCACCACCCCGTTCTGCACGTAGCGCCAGAACTCGTCGATCTTGATCTCGGTGTTGCGCGACATGCTCTGGTTGACCATCACCAGCAGCATCATGGCGACGCCGAGAATGATGAGCCAACTGAACGCGCCGCGCGTCATGCGCATCGGGGGCTTGGGCGGCAGTCCGTTGCCTCCGCCGCTCGGGCGGCCGTCCTGGGGATTGCGTTGATCTTCTGCCATCGTTCCTTCGTTGCGCCGGGACTCGCCCGGCGCGGGTGGCCGTCGGACCTCGGTGTCCGACGGCGGGTGCGTCGCGATCGGCGTCGGACGCAGAGGTCCGGCGTTACAAGTCCGCGCGTCGCTCCGTCGCACATGTTAGAGGACGCGCGCGGGGCGCGGTTCCTCTACCAATCATCGTACATTTGGGCGACGATCCTTGCGGCAAGCTTGTCGATCGCTTTCTGCTGGCCGAACGCCTCCGTCTCGCCGGTGGGGGTCAGGTAATCCACCGATTGCAGCAATACGGGCTGATCGATCAGCAGTTCGCCCGACCGCAGGTCCTTCCATTCCACGCGCACCGCCAGCGTCAACTGCTTCTCACGCGGCAGCCGAGAGGCGAAATCCGGGGCGAAAGCCGCCTGACGCTCTTCCAGCAGCTCGCCTTTGAGTATGGTATCCGCCTTTTCCCGCGCAGCCAGTTTGTAGGGCGTATCCGCGCCGATGCGTTTCTTGACCGCCTCCGTCAGCGAGAATTCGAGGTCGCGGCGAAATTCCTTCGACGCGAACATCTCGACGTAAACGGTGCGAATGCCGGGGCGGTAAAGCTCCCCCGCGCCCGCCCGATAGCCGCAGCCCGTGAAACCCAGCAGCACGATCAACCCGAGCGCCACCGTCGCGGTCCGCGCAGCGCCCGGTTTGGGGGACCGGCCTCCGGCCGGTCTCGGCGCCCGGCGGCGTTTTTCAGAACCCTCCGCGCCAAGCGGCGGGCGGACGCCCGGGGTCGAGCCAGGCTGCTCGCACACGGCGAACGACACCCCGCCGCTTGGCGCGGCGGGTTCGGACGGATTCCACGGATGGCAACCTGAAACCGGCAGCTTCATGGCGCCGTCGCCTCCGTTTCAATTCCCATCGCCCGCAGGCGGCTTTGCGCGATTCCCGCCGCGAGCGTGCTGGGCCAGTCGCTCAGCACCGCGCGGAAGTAAAATTCCGCCGCGCCGCGCTGCCCGGTTTTCCGGTACCAGTCGCCTACGTCCAGGTCCTTCTCCGCGCGCTTTTCGCGAATCGCCAGAAGCCGCTCGTCGATCCGCTCGCGCTCGGCGAACTGCGGATAGGCGCCCTTCACCTGTCGATACCGCTCGTCCGCCTGCACCAGCGCCCGCTCATCGAATTTCACGCCGGGAAACGCCGCCTGCGCTGCTTCGGCCGCCCGCAGCATCGCCGGCCGCGCGAAGCGGCTGCTCGGAAATTGCCGCGCCAGCGAGGCATATTCTTCCTGCGCAAGTTCCATGTCGCCGCGCGCGTAGAAATAGTCGGCCTTCAGCCGCAGCGCGTCCTCGCCGATGCGCGTGCCGGGCGAGCGCGACCAGACGCGGTCAAGAATGGTGACGCCGTCGTCATACGCCGGCAGCCGCAGGAAGCGCCACACGATCCGCTTTTCGCCCGAGAGGAATGCGCGGGCGACGTCCATCTCGCGCAGCAGCGCTTTGCGAAAAAGCTCGCCGCTGCTGTTCTCCGCGACCACCTCAAGCTGGTTGTACGCCCGCCAGAAGTCCTTCTTCTGGAAATTCGCCTCGGCCAGCAGGAATAAGCCTTCGAGATAACGGTCGTCGTCGCGGTTGGTCTTCACCCAGTCGGCCAGCAGCTTTCGCGCAGCGCCCGGCTCGCCGCGCGCCAGCAGCCAGCGGGCCGTCTCGATGGCTCCCTCCGGACCGACCTCGGGCTGAGCTTTTCGGTCCACCCACTCGCCCCTCTGCGGATCGAACTCCTGCCGCTCGCGAAAACTCTGCTGCGAGTCGTCCAGCGCCAGCGGCGCCAGCACCAGCCCGCCGTGAAACGCCGCAGGCGCCCCCGGCATGGCGGCCGCCGTTGTGACGAGCACCAGCATCGCACCTGGAAGAATCGCCGACCGCAGGTTCATCGACGGCGGATCATAACCGCGAACGGCGGGACGGTCATCCGGCAACCGCGGGCGGGGTGGCACTGTCGGGGCAGCGTCGGACGCGAGTGACGGTTCGTGTGCCACTGCTCTGCGAGCAGTGTCTTGGGCCGCCGGCGACGGGTTCGGCATCATCGCGACGTGGAGAGCGGGATACGCAAGGCGCGGAAAGCGTGGGACGAGCCGGGCCACGCGCATTTTCTCTCGTACTCGTGCTACCGGCGGTTGCCGCTGCTGACGCGCGACCGGACGCGGCGATGGGTGATCGACGCGATGCAGAGTGCCCGGCGGGAGCACGACGCGCCGCTGTGCGCTTACGTCATCATGCCGGAGCACGTACATCTTCTGCTCTGCCCGCGCCGGCCGCGATACGAAATGCGCCGGATTCTGGCCGCGTTGAAGCGGCCGGTCGCGACGGCGGCCGAAGCCTATCTGCTGGAGCGCGGCGAAGCCGCGTGGCTGGAGCGGCTGACGGTGCGCTACCCGACGCGAGAGGTGTTCCGCTTCTGGCAGCCGGGCGGCGGGTTCGATCACAACATTTTCCAGGAGAAGACCGTCGCGGCGGTGGTAGAAAACATCCACGCGAACCCGGTTCGGCGCGGGTTGGTCGGCTGCCCCACGGATTGGGAGTGGTCGAGCGCTCGGTTCTGGGAAGGAAGACGCGATGTCTTGCTGGCGATGGACCACCCCGACGGTTGAAGGCGTGGCCGACGGCCCAAGACACTGCTCGCAGAGCAGTGGCACACGTGGAGGTTGCTTGGAGAATGAACAGTGCCACCCCGCCGATGGACCACCCCGACGGCTGAGGGCGTGGCCGACGGCCGAAGACACTGCTCGCAGAGCAGTGGCACACTCGGAGGTCACTTGGAGAATAAGAGTGCCACCCCGCCGCTTTGAATGTACTGGACATAAACCCCTTCGATCTGGCCCTGTCCGACGCCGCCGCGTACGGGAGTCAATTCCCCAACTGCCCCATCTCCAGCGCCGACGCCAATAGCGACGGCGGCATTGACATTCTCGACATCAATGCGTTCGTCGTGTTGCTTTCAAGTCAACCGTAGGCTGCCGTAGTTCCTATAGGGTGGGCCATGCCCACCATCGCATCCGTCGCGCGGATGCGAATGCCGCGCCAACGCCTCAGTCCGCCGCCGCTTCCGACGGGGGCGCTTTCCAACAGGCGCACGCACGCGCGACGGAACGTGCGACCAGCGCCTGCTCCTCAGCGCCGCAGCGCGCCTCGGCGTGGGCGCAGCGCGGATGAAAGGCGCAGCCGGCCGGCCGCGCCCCGCGCCGCGGCGGTTCGCCCGCGATCGTCTCCAATCGCCGCGCGCCGCCGGCGCCCGCCAGTACGGGCGCGCAGCGCAGCAGCGCGCGCGTATACGGATGCCAGGGGTCTCTCAGCACGTCCGCTGCCGGACCGGTTTCGACGACCCGTCCGGCGTACATCACCGCGGCGTCGTCGGCAATTTGGTCCACGACTCCCATGTCGTGCGTGATGAAGATCATCGCCATGCCCAGGCGCGCCTGGAGTTCGCGAAGCAGGGTCAGGATTTCGGCCTGCACCGTGACATCCAGCGCGGTCGTCGGCTCGTCGGCGATGAGCAGCTTCGGCTCGCACGCCAGCGCCATCGCAATCATGACCCGCTGCCGCATGCCGCCCGAGAGTTCGTGCGGGAACTGCCGCATTCGCAGCGGCGGCGATGGGATGCCGACTTGCTCAAGCAATTCCGCAGCCCGCGCGGCCGCCGCCCGGCGCGAGAAACCGCGATGCACGCGCAGCGGCTCGGCGACCTGGCTGCCCACGCTGAGCACCGGGTTCAGGCTGGTCATCGGCTCCTGAAAAATCATCGCGATCTGCTGTCCGCGGATGCCGCGCCACGCCGCCGCGCCCCCCGCGAGCAGGTCGATCCCGTTGAAACGAATGTGCCCCGCGATGACGCGACCGGGCGGGCGCAGCAAACCAAGCAGCGCCAGCGCCGTGACGCTCTTGCCGCAGCCCGATTCGCCGACCAGCGCCAGGGTGCGCCCCGGCTGAAGCGCAAGACTCAGCTTGTCAACGACAATGTCGCCGCCGAAGGCGATGCACAGGTCCTGAATCTCAAGCAGCACGCAGTCGCTCGGTCGCCGGCGTGCGATCGATCATTGCAGCGTCACGAGCACGCGAATCGTCCCGCTGCCGGACGCCAGCGGCTCCAGCGCCTTGCCGACGATCGTTCCCGGCCGCGGATTCTCGTCGCGCATCGCGTGTCCCGGCGTGCCGGAGGTCACGAGCAGGTCGCCCGGCTGGATCGGCCCGTTCTCGGCCGAGACCTTGCAGGGAACAATGCCGACCACGGCCAGCGGGATGTCGCCCATGATGCGGCCGATGTCGATCGTCTTTGCGGGTCGGGCCTCCGCCACGCCGTCCCCCGCCAAATCGTCCGTCGGCGGCTCTGCGTCGCCCTCGGAGCCGAGCAGTCCGGGCCGCGTGCTGTAGATGCCGGCGACCAGCGTCGATCGCGGCGCCGCGGCCTTCACTACCGCGCGCCGGCCGCTGACGTCGATGACCAGCACGTCGCCCGGCTCGACCGTGTCAACACCTGTGCTGACGCGGATCATCTCGGCGAAATCGGCCCCGCCCGTGGTCAGCGTCCCGGCGATCTGCAGGTCGCCATCGGTGAAGAACTGCATCTTCGTGGCGCCGGCTGCCGTGCCGCGCAGGCAGGAAAAGAAACGCGACGTCTCCGGCGAAGCCTCGCCGGCGACGTAGGTCACGAGATTCCCGTTGGCCGGCAGCGCCGCCGTGCCCTCAAAGGTCGCCAGCGGCGACGACGTGTCCCCGCGGGCGTAGATGGCGCGCGTGGCGCCGGTCTGCTGCACCGCCAGCTTTGCGGTTGGCGCGTTCGCGCCGATCGTGACATTCCCGCCCGCCGTCACCTGCATACGCTCGACGCCGCCGGTGATGAGCGAAAGCGTGTCGTCGGAGGGATGACCGATGCCGGTGTCGGCGTTGGCTTCGGCGTTGCCGCGCAGCGAAATCGCCAGCGTTCCAACATCCTCCAGCGTCAGCGAACCCGCCACATCCAGCAGCGAAGCGGGCGCATCGGTGCCGATGCCCACGTTGCCATTGACGGCGTCGACAAAGACGGCGCTGGGACCGGCCGTCACGCCCATGCGCAACCCGTCGCCGCGCGTGGCGCTCAGGAAGAACGACGTGTCGCCGACGAAGAAGGACGCCACCTCGCCGTTGGCGTCAAATCCGGCTGTGCCGCGCGCCGTGGCGTTGCCGGCGATCTCCAGCTTGTGCGCCGGTGCGGATGTGCCGACGCCGACATTGCCCGTGGCCGCGTCCACGCTGAGCGCGCTGGTGAACGCCCCGGCGCCCAGCCGCAAACCGGTCCCGCGAATCGCCCGAAGAAAGAATGTCGTGTCGCCCAGAAAAACCGATGCCTGCTCGCTGTTGGTGTCGAAGCCGTCTTCGCCGCGGATACGGACATCGCCCAACACATCCAGTCGCTCCGACGGCAACATCAGCCCCAGTCCCACGTTTCCGGTCGTCGCCTGGAGCAGGAACGCATCCGCCGCCCCGGTCGCTCCCAGGAACAGCCCGTCGCCGCGCACGGCTTTCACAAAATTCGCCCCGTCGCCCAGAAACAGCCGGGCCTGGTCGCCGTCATCGGCGAAGCTGCCCGCGCCGCGCAGCACGGCGTCGCCCAGTACGTCGAGCCGCTGCGACGGGTTGGTCCGGCCGATGCCCAGGTTGCCGGTCGTTTCCAGCAGCGTTATCGCGTCCGGCAGACCCGTGACGCCGATGCGCAGGCCGGTGCCGCGCACCGCCCGGATGTTGGTCGCTGTGCTTCCCAGGAGCAGCCGGGCTTCGTGGCCGTCCTGCGCGAAGTTGTTCGCGCCGGTGGCCAGGATGTCTCCGCGAACATGCAGACGCTGCGTCGGCGCGGCCTCGCCCAGGCCGACGTTGCCCAGCAGAAACACCGCGTTATTGCCCGCCAGATCGAAAGGCGACGCGCCCTGCGGTCCAGTCGGACCGGGATCGCCTTCCGGCCCCCTCGGACCTGTCTGGCCCGGGTTCCCCATGGCCCCGGTCGGCCCGCGCGGACCGGCAGGCCCCTGCGGCCCGCGGTCGCCTTCCGGCCCGAGCGGGCCGGCGCCGCCGGGGTCGCCCATTTCGCCCATCGGACCCGCAGGCCCGCGCGGACCCGCAGGCCCCGCCGGTCCCGTGAACGGCTTTCCCATCTGCTCAATCTGGTCTGAAACCACTTGCTCGACCAGCGCGATCAGATCCGCGTCGGCGGTCGTGTCGGCGCTGTTTCCGTTCTTGTTCGGGTCGGCGTCAGTCGGCTGCGGGCAGCCGCCGATGAAGATGACAACGCTGAAGGCCAGCAGAATGCCGGCGAAACGAACGCGTCGCGGAAGCGACGGCAGGAGAAGGGACGCAGATGGCCGCGGCATGAGAGCACCTCCGTGTACTCGCGATTCGGATGTCACGCGAACGCGGGCACAAGATAGAGTGAGGGCAGCGAATTCGCAATGGTCAAACAGGAGCTGCAATCGACATGTGACGCGCGCAAGGCGGTCGAAAGCCGGGAGGCTGTTCGAATTCGTGCAGATCCTCAGCGCGTCGATGTAGCCGAAGACGATGCCGCAGCGGAATTGCTGGGCTTCGAGTACTCAGCCCAGCCTACGCGGCTGTTCGAATTCGTGCAGATCCTCAGCGCGTCGATGTAGCCGAAGACGATGCCGCAGCGGAATTGCTGGGCTTCGAGTACTCAGCCCAGCCTACGCGGCTCAGCCCAGCCTACGCGGCTGCTCGCAGAACATTGGCACACGTGCGCCCCGACATCACGCCGTCAGGCACTCGTCCAGGCAGCTGATGATGAAGTCGCAATCGTCCCGGCTCAGGCACATCGGCGGCTTCAGGCGAATCACGTTTCCATACAACCCGCCCTTGCCCAGCAGCAGGCCGCGGTCCTTCGCCTTTTCGACGATCGCGGCGGTCTCTGCGCCGGCCGGCTCTTTCGACGCGCGGTCTTTCACCAGCTCGACGCCCAGCATCAGCCCCAGACCGCGGACCTCGCCGATCAGCGCGTGACGCGCCTGCAACTCGAGCAGCCCGCTTTTCAGATAGGCGCCCAGCTCCCGGGCGCGCTGCTGAATCTTCTCCTCGTCGATGACCTCCAGCGTCGCCAACCCCGCCGCCATCGAGACCGGGTTTCCGCCGAAGGTGTTGAAGTGAATCCGCTTCTTCATCTGCGCCGCGATTTCGGGGCGCGTCGTGCAGGCACCCAGCGCCGCCCCGTTGCCGATGCCCTTGGCCATCGTCACAAAATCCGGGACGACGCCCCAGTTCTGATGCCCCCAGTAGTGCTCCCCTGTCCGGCCGAAGCCCGTCTGCACCTCGTCCGCCACGCACAACCCGCCGTACTTGCGGACAATCTCGTAGACGATCTTGAAATACTCCGGCGGCGGCGTGACCGCGCCGCCGACGCCCTGAATCGGCTCGGCGATGAACGCCGCCACCTCACCGCTGGTTTCGTAGCGGATCGAGTCTTCGACGCTTTTGGCGCACTTGAGCTCGCACGACGGATAGGTGAGTCCGAACGGGCAGCGATAACAGTAGGGCGCGGGGACGTGCTTCACGCCGGCGGGCGGCGCGATGGGATACTTCCACGTTCCGACCGCGGTCAGGCCCATCGTCGCCTGCGAGCCGCCATGATAGCAGTTTCGCAGCGCCAGCACTTCGTAGCGGCCCGTATGCAGGCGCGCCATGAGAATCGCCAGCTCGTTGGCCTCGCTGCCGGAGTTGGTGAAGTAGCTGGACGTCAGCCTGGCGCCGGGCGGCATGCGCTTGGCCAGTTCGCGGCCGAGCAGGGCGATGCCGGGATGCAGGTAGATCGTCGTCGTGTGGACCAGCCGGCCGACCTGCTCCTGCATTCGCTGCGTGATTTTGGGGTGGCAGTGCCCGACGGAGACGGTGACGATTCCTGCGATCGCATCCAGGTATTGCCGCCCCTTCTCATCCCACACGTACTGCATCTTCCCCTCAACAATGCAGATCGGCTCCTGGTAGTAGTGGAAAATGCCCGGATTCAGGTACTCGCGCCGCAGCGCCAGAATCTCCTCGCGCGACGGGCCGGCGTAAGGCGCCGGCTTGTGCGGGCTGACAGGAAGCGGTACGCGCGCAGGCGCGGCGGGCTTGTCATTCATCGGGGTCACGCTACGTATTGCGCGAGAAAGTTGAAACCAGCATGGCGCCCACGCCGCCCAGCGCCGCCAGCGACACCACCGTCACGCCGATCAGCACAATCACGAAGCGCCGGCTCTGCTCGCGAATGAGCGTGCCCAGGGCCTCATTCTGCTGCGACTGCGCGTCGTGCAGGCGGTGCAGGTTCTGAACCTGCGCGTTGCTGGCCGTGCAGAGATTGTCGATCGCCTGCGCGAAGCGCTGGAACGAGAGCATCATCTGCGAATCGCATTCCTGCGAGATCTCCAGGTGCCGCACCGCGGAGCGCAGCACCTCGGCCTGCGTTCCCATGGCGCTGTTCATGCGCGACAGCGCCTCGGACACCTTGCCCGCCTCGCGCCCGGCGCCCTCCACCCGCTCCACGATCGCCTTGACCGAAAGGTCCTGCGAATGCTGCGTCTGCGCGATCCGCTCCAGGTGATCCGCGACGCGCTCGAAAGACTGCGTCAGTTGCCGCCCGCGGTCGTCCTGCCGCGCAAAGTGCTCCTGCATTGCGTCCATCGTCCGCACCACGCGGTCGAAGCCGTCGCGAAGCTGAGCGCTCTCGCGCTTCCACGGCAAGAGCGAGGACTTCGCCGGCAACTCATCGGCCGTGTCCACCGAGTCGTGCGGCGGGAGTTCGGGCAGCTCATCCGGCCCGTTCAGAAGCCCGCCGTTGGCCGCACGGGTGGTCATGCCCCCGCGGAACAGGTTGCTCATGCGTTGCCAGAACGAGACTTGTGCGGGCATCGACGAACCTCCATGCGAGCTTCACCGGCTGCGACGGGGCGCGCGACCATCCGTGATCGCGCTCAAATCGATTCCAAGGGTCCAAGATGGGGCCGCGACGACCGCCACCAATGCTCAAATCATACTGGAGAAAAGCCGGAATTGCGAGCACCCCGGCCGCTGAGCCGGGGCGTGCGGGCCTTTGAGCCTTCGGGTGGAACGGGCATCTTGCCCGTTCCTGAGACCGCGAGGACGGGCGAGACGGCCGTCCCACCCTAATTCACAAGCTCCCTGGCGTGCAGTCGGGCGGGACGCCCGCACTCCCCGAACGGGCCTCGGTGCTTACGGGGCCGGAAAGCGGTGATGGAGCCGCTGCATCAGCTTGCGGAACTGCTCGAAATCCAGCGCCTGCGGCCCGTCGGAAAGCGCCTTGGCCGGCTCGGGGTGGATTTCGACCATCACGCCCTGCGCCCCAGCCGCCAGCGCCGCCTCCGTCATCGACGGCACCCAGCGCCACGTGCCGCAGGCGTGGGACGGATCGACGATAATCGGCAGATGCGTCAGCTCGCGCACCACCGGAACCGCCGACAGATCCAGCGTGTTCCGCGTGGCGGTCTCGAAGGTGCGGATGCCGCGCTCGCAGAGGATCACCTGCTGATTGCCGTGCGCCAGGATGTACTCGGCCGCTGCCAGCCATTCGTCGATCGACGCCATCATGCCGCGCTTCAGGATGACGGGCCGGTCGATGCGGCCGACTTCCTTCAGCAGCGAGAAATTCTGCATGTTCCGCGCGCCGAGCTGAATCACGTCCGCGCGCTCCGCGACCGCCTGCAAGTCAGCCGGATGCATCACCTCCGTCACGATCGGCAGTCCATGCGTCCGCCCGGCCTCCTCCAGCAGCGCCAGCCCTTCGTACCCCATGCCCTGAAACGCGTACGGCGACGTGCGCGGCTTGAAACAGCCGCCGCGAAGCAGGTGGCCGCCGAGTTCCTTGATGAGCTTCGCGCAGGCCATCACCTGCTCGCGCGACTCCACCGAGCAGGGACCGGCGATCAGCACGGGCGTCGCGCCGCCCACGGTCACCGGGCCGATGCGGAACTCCGAATCCCGCGCCCGCGTCACGCGCGAGGCCAGCTTGTAGGGCTTCTTGTGCAGCTCCTTCAGCACGTCGGGATGCGCCGCCGCCTCGTCGGTGGCGTCGTCCAGAATCTCCACCAGCGGCGTCACGGCCGCCTCCGGCACCGGCCGCGGCGAAGCCGGCTGAACGCTCCGCGTCGTCCGCGCCGGATAGGAGCCCAGCACCTTCAGGAATCCCGTATACGCCGAAAGCTGCTGCAGCGCCTTCTGCACGGCGGCGTCGGCGACGTTGCCCTCGAAATCGACGTAGAACAGATATTCCCATGGCGTGTTCGGCCGCGGGCGCGATTCGAGCTTGGTCAGGTTCAGGTGGTTGGCCGAGAACGCCTGGAGACAGCGTAAGAGCGCCCCCTCCTCGTGCCGCGTCGCGAAGATCAGCGACGTCTTGCACGCAATGCGCAGGTCGAACGCCGCCGGCGAGCGGGCCGCCACCACGAAGCGCGTGTAGTTCTCCTTCTGGTCGGCGATCTCGCGTCGTTGAATGTGCAGACCGTAAAGCCGGGCGGCCTCTTCGCCCGCGATCGCGGCCTGCGACAGGTCCTGATCGTCACGCACCTTGCGGGCTGCGGCCGCCGTGTCGCTGCATGATTCAACGTGGCAGTGTTTCATCTCGGCCAGAAAACGCGTGCATTGGTCGAGCGCCTTGGGATGCGAATAGATGCGGCGGATGCGCTCCAGTGGAACTGCTTCGAGCGTCAACAGGCAGTGATCAACGCGCTGCACTTCTTCGCCGACGATATGCAGGCTGCCGCGCGCGAAGATGTCATACGTCTCGTTGATCGAGCCGGCGGTGGTGTTCTCGATCGGCAGCATGGCGTACTCCACGTCGCCGCCAGCCAAGGCTTCCGCCATGTCGGCGAACGACGCCATCCCGCGATAGAGCACGCCGCCGCCGCGCGGACCGAAGTAACGCCCGGCCGCCTGATGGCTGTAAGAACCTTCCGCCCCAAGGTAGGCGACGGTCTGGACTTGCCCCCCTGCCGACGCCCCGTCGCTCGTCAGCAGCTCCTGCTGCCGGCGGAGCGAATGATCGAGAATCTCGCGGAACAGCCGCGTGACGTAGTGCTCGTCCAGCCCGGCGGCCCGCGCCCGTTCGACCAGCCGCGTCAGCAGATCCTCTTCCCGCTGCAAATCTCTCAGCGCCGCAGGGCCGGCGGCCTTCAGCCGCCCGATGTCCGCGATGAGGCTTTCGCGTTCAGCCAGATCGCCCACGAGCCGCGCGTCGATCGCGTCGAGCCGTTGGCGCAAGTCTTGCAGGTGAGCATCCATGGTCTTTCCTTGCTCCTGCATTCTATCGGCGCGGCGTCAACCAGGAGGGGAGCATCGGCGTCCCGCCGGTGCTTCCATCGGAGCCCCGCCGGGCGGCGCAGCGGCGTGCCGCCCGCCGGGAGAGTCGCATTCGCTCCGTCAGAACCCGCCGCGCCAAGCGGCGGGGTGTCGTTCGCGCCGCGACGTGTTCCGAAATGCCACGGATCGCACCCGTCTAAACCACGGCCCGCACACCCAATCGCCGCAGTACAACGCAAACCGCCGCGCTCAGAGCGTAATACAGCACTACGCGCAGCCCCAGGTGCCCTGACAGGTCGATGAACCGCCCCACCAGCACGTGCACCAGCGGGTGCATGACGTAGATTCCCAGGTTGAAATCAGCCAGCCGCGAAGTGAAGCGGTCCGGGCGGCCCGGCAACGCGATCGCGGCGCAGACCAGCGGCGTCGCCAACGCATACGGAATCCACGTGCCGCGCATTCCCGCCGCGATGAGCGGCACGCAGGCCGCCAGCGCCAGCAACGCGACGACCGCCAGGCACACTCTCGCGCCGGGCGCATCGCGACGCCCAAGCAGGTGCGCCGAACCGATCGCGGCGCCCAGCAGCACGCTGGGCAAAGCGAAACAGTACTGCCCGAGCGGATCCGGCAGCGCGATCGGGTTCAGCCCCAGCCCCATCAGCAGCGCCGCTCCCGAAAGCCCGAAGCCAAGCGCGACGCGCCGCGCGCCGGCGAAGCGCCACATCGCCGCCGGTGCAAGCGCAAGCGCCGCCGCCCCCATGAACGCGAACGGCAGATACCAGAGATGAATCTCCGTACCGTAGAGCGGATTGAGGCTTCGCAAGACGTCGCCGGCCGGATGCCCATGAGTCAGCGCCCGCGCGACACGCACGCCGGCGTACATCGCAACCCAGAACAGCCACGGAACCAGCAGCCGCTGCGCCCGCCGGCGCACAAATCCGCCGACCGGCGGCGCATGCGAGAGCGACACGACGTTCAGGGCGAAAAACGCCAGTAGGAATACCGGCAACCCCGCGTAGCCGATCAGCCGCCCGCAGTCGGGGCCGAGGTGAAACCAGACAATCCCAAAACACGCCGCAATTCGCAGCCGGTCAAGCTGCACCAGGCGCGGCGCGCCCGCGTGCGGCGTCGCGACGGCGGCGAAGCTCACCCCGTTTGGCGTTGCGGTCTGGCGATTCACACCCGCATCGTGACGCAAACCGGCCCGCGATGACAGGGGTCCGGCCGCGGACTGGAGCGCTGATTAATACCCGCCGCGCCAAGCCGCCGGTCGGCGCCTGCCCCGCACGACGCAGGTGCGACAACCACACGCCAGACTGAGCGTCGCCGCGCCCAGCATCCCGGCGCTCAGCCCCGCCCCGCACGGCGCCGGAACCAGCGGCGCCGTCGCACCGAAGACCTCGGCCTCAGTTGAATAATCGTCGTCGCGCGCCGCCGTTCGTGACGCCTGACTCGAAACGTGAATCCACGGGGGAAGGTCGTCGTCGCTGCTCGTCTGGACAGGCCCGCCGCCCACGCCGCCGTCTTCTGTGCTCTTGCCGTTCAGATCAACGTCGCCTTCCGAGTCCGCCGATTGCACGTTCAACGCCGTGAACACATTCAGCCGCCCGTAGCCCGACGCCTCGTCCCAGCCGGCCTGCTCAATATCATCCGCGGCAAGCGTCAGACGCGTCCGGACATCCGAGGCGCTCAGCCGCGCGTCCGCGGAGCGGAGCAGCGCTGCCGCGGCGCTCACCAGCGGGGTCGCCACCGACGTTCCACTGCGATACTCGAACCCGCCTCCGAGCGCCGTGCTGATGATGTTCACGCCCGGGGCCGCCAGATCGAGCGAGCGGCCGGCGTTGCTGAAACTCGGCACGCGGTCCGCCTCGTCGCTTGCGCCGACCGCGATCGCGCTCTCGTACGCCGCCGGGTAGAGCACGCGGCCGGCCTGGTTTCCAGCGGCGGCGACGACCACGACACCCGCGGCCTGGGCCGCGTTGCAGGCGTCGCGCAGGGCGCTGCTGTCGTCCGGCCCGCCGAGACTGAGGTTGATGATGTCCGCGCCTTCGTCGATCGCGTAACCGATCGCGGCCATCGTGCGCGAGTCGAAGCCTTCGTTGCGGCTGTCCAGCACGCGCAAGACCATCACGGACACGTTCGCCAATCCGGCCACCGGGCCATCCTGACCGGCGGCGATAATGCCGGCGACGTGTGTGCCGTGGCCGCTGACGTCGCTCGGGTCCGCGTCCTGACCGACGAAATCCCAGCCGTGGACGTCATCGACATAGCCGTTGTTGTCGTCGTCGTATCCGTTGAGCGTCTCGCGCGCATTTGTCCAGAGATTGCCCGCCAGCGACGGGTGTTCCAGATCCACGCCGCTGTCGATGACCGCGACGACGACCCCGCGCCGCCCGCGCTGCAGCTCCCAGGCCTCCGCGGCGCGCACCTTGCTCAACGCGTACTGCCGATCGCGGAGCGACTGGCCCTCCATCGGCGTTGCGGGAACAGCGGGAAACTCATCGGCGGCGCGGCGCACGAAGTCCGTCTCAATCGCCTCCACACCCGCGGCGAATTGGCCCGACATCACACCGTCGTCATCAAGCGGCAGCTTCTCAATGGCGTGCCAGCCACCCGGGAGCGGCCGCCCCAGCGCCCCGGCGGACGCGAGCTGGCGCTTGCCCTCGGCTTTGCTGAGGCGAATGAGCAGGCGCGGTTCGTCGGCCAGCGCGCGACCCGTCGCCGAAAACACCAGCAGTAGCGCGACGGCGCGCGCGACAAACGGGCGCAGCTCCGGCCGATCCGGCGTCGCGCGAAGCGTCATTGAGTTTCGAACTCGGTCCATTTCGACTCTCCTGCCGAGCGGCCATCGACCGCACCGGCAGGCTGAAAGCGACAAGGGCGCGGCGAGCTTCACCACGTAAACGCGAAACGCGCGTGGGTGGACGGGCGTCTCGCCCGTCGTGCGCGCCCGGCGAGAGAGCCTGTGAGCGTTTTCGAGTAGAACGGGCATCTTGCCCGTTCCTGAGATCACAGGGACGGGCGAGACGCCCATCCCACCCGCTTCAGACGTTCGCTCGCGCTTCGCGTTCTGTTGCTACTCTAACACCGACGGCACCGATTCCTCCTATCAACGCCACCGGTTCAGAAGCCCGATAATACGGAGCCGCCGGGCCTGAGAGGCATTGCGAGCGACGAGGTTGAATAGTCCCCCGCGCCCGCCCGTCATACCCACGGATGACATGGAGATTGTTCTCTACGGAGAAAACGACATGAAACGGTTCTGCGTCAAGTTGGCGGCGGTGTTCGGACTCTCCCTGGCGGCCCTTGGCTCGACCGCGATCGCAAGCGAGGCGGAAACCTCCGCCAGCGCATTCGGCCGCCGGTTTGGCCCCGGCAGCTCGGCCGCGACCGCCCGCTATGAAGGCGACGTGGGTTTTGCCCGCACCGAGACGCGCAGCGGCGACATCAACCTCGCCCGCGGCGTCGCCGTCGGAGTGGACGAAGACGGTCTGTCGCTCTCGCTGAGCAATGCGGTCGCGCCGCGCGGCGGCCCGGCGCTGGCCACGAACTTCAACATGAGCATCGACCGCGACGGCCAGGTTTCCACCAGCACTGGAATGGCCGTGGCCGACGGCCGCTTCGAAAACGAAGTCAACGCCGGCGGCGCCGCCGGGAGCGGCCGCGGGAGCCGCGCCGCAATCTCGCAGGCCGGCGGCCGCAGCGACCCGACCGGCACGGTCCGCGCGGAGACGCACGCCGACAGCTTCGACCCGCGCGGCCCGCGCCGACCAATCGGATTCGCGCAGTCCGGCGGCATCCGCCCGGGCGCCGCGCCGCAACCGATTGCGTTCGTGCGGCCCGCAGCCGGCCCGATGCACGCCCCGCCGCTGGCCCTGGTCCCGGCCCGCCCGGTCTATCTCGGCGGCCGGCAAGTGGGATTCGTGACGCCGCCGAATCCGGCGCCGTTCGCCCCGCGTTGGCGCGGCCGCTAGTCGCTGAGAACCTGTTGCGTCGGACCTCTGTGTCCGACGGCGATTGCAGCGTCGGACGCCGAGGTGGCCGTTCGGGCACGCTCGGCGGGCATATCTGTCCGAACCCGCCGCGCCAAGCGGCGGGTCGACGATCGGAAGCAATCGGCGCCATGCAGGCCACGGACGTCGACCCGCCGCTTGGCGCGGCGGGTTCGGAAACGCGGCCCGGGCGGCGGCGTTTGCCAAGAACTCTGACGACACGCCTTTGCGCAGCTTTACGTTCGCCTTACTGCCCGACCACCCGGTTGCGGTCATAATCCACCAACGGCGCGTGGGATTGGCGTTGTCGCGACCGCCGCCAACCGCCGTTGTGACCCACAGGCATCGGAGCGTACGCCCGAATGTAATATGTACCAGGCGTCGCCACGGAGTGCGCGGGCGTCAGGCGACGCGAAAAGGAGTTCGATCGATGCGACGCATTCATGCTCACTGGAACCAGGCGATGAGACGTCTCCGCCAGCTCGGCTGCGGGCTGGGACTCGTCGCGGTCATGGCCTCGAATGGCGGCGGTTGCGCCGGGCTCAGCAGCGACGCCACGCTGCAAGAGCTGCTCGATTCATCCGGCCTGGGCAGCACGACGATCGCCGACGTGCTCGGTGCGATCGACCAGTTCAGCGGCAACGCCGCGTTCCTCCCCTTCGGCCGCACACTGACGACGGAGCAGCAGGACCAGCTCGCCGCCCTGCATGACCAGTTCGCCGCGGGCGAAATCACGGGCGATGAATTTCACACGAAGGCCGCCGAGATTCTCGGGGTCGAGGACGTGGGAATGGGCTTCGGCGCCGGCCCGGGTCGTTGCTTTGGCAGCGACGGATTCGCCGGCGGACCGCGCGGCGGCCACGGCGGCTTTGGCGGCCCGCAGGAACGGCTTGACGCGCTACTCGATCTGACCGACGAGCAGGCGGACCAGGCGCAGACTATCTTTGACGCCATGCGCACCGACGTGACATCGCTTCAGGACGCCGCCCGCGACGCTATCGACGCCGTCCTGACCGACGAACAGCTCGCCCAGCTTGACGAGCTGCGCAGCAACGCCGGCGGAGAGCACCACGGGCACCGCGTCTTCGGCCCCGGTATCGACCGGCTGGCCGAGAAGCTCGAACTGACCGAGGAGCAACAGACACAGATTGAGACTCTCCTCGACACGCTCAAGACCGACGTGCAGACCCGCCGCGAGCAGGCCCGCACCGAGTTCCGCGCCATCCTGACGGACGAGCAGTTGGCTGCTCTCGATGAGTTCGAAGCCGCCCACCCGCGTCCGGACGCTTAGATCGGTTCTGATTCTGCTGTAGCGGCGGACCTCCGCGTCCCACGCTGAAAGCGCCGTCGGACACAGAGGTCCGACGCTACACGCCGTCGGACACAGAGGTCCGACGCTACACGCCGTCGGACACAGAGGTCCGACGCTACACGCCGTCGGACGCAGAGGTCCGACGCTACACGCCGTCGGACACAGAGGTCCGACGCTACACGCCGTCGGACACAGAGGTCCGACGCTACACGCCGTCGGACACAGAGGTCCGACGCTACACGCCGTCGGACACAGAGGTCCGACGCTACAACGAGAAACGCAAGCGGTCGCCGGCGGCGCTCGCTTGCGTTTCTTTGGTTATCTCTCGAAATCCGCTTCGATCCGAGCCGCGCGCGTCAGCAAGCGGTCTTTAGGCCTCCGCTCCCTCACGGTCGCGGCTCGGAAAGAGCTCTGGGATTCTACGCCGAGTGCCGGCGGCCGATCCAGCCGGTGGCCGCGAGGCCGATCACACCCAGCAGAAGCGCCGCCGGGGCGGGTACGGTTACCGTGAACAGCCAATCGTCTGTATCGTTGGTCTGACGACCATCGTACGACAGCCAACCCCAGCCGCTGATGCCGGCGAAACCGCGGTGGTTATAACCGAGGTAAAACGAGTCCGGCATTCCGCGATCCTCGATGTTCGACGACACCGGCGAACCGAGCCCGACCGCAACCGACGAGATCGAGCCGTTGTTCAGAACGGGGTCGCCGTGAACGTCGAGCCGCGTATTTGTGCCGTTGAACGCCATCGGCGCGGTGTACTCGAAATCAACCGCATACGTGCCGAGATAGCCGTCGTTGATGTAGCTGCTGCCGCCGGCGCTGCGGCCGCCGAAAGCCACGCCGCTGATGTGGATCGAGCTGCCGGTGAACTCAAGGAACATCGACGACTGCGCATGATCGAAATCGAACGTGAAGAAGTTGTCCGTGCCGAACAGGCCGTCGAGCCGCAGGCCGTAGTTCGGGGGCGCAATGCCGCCATCCGGGTGGTTGTACATCCGGTACGTACCCGGAGCCAAGAAACCGGCGGATGCGACCGATGCGCTAAGCCCGGCAAATGCGAGCATAGACAGGGCGCTACTGCCAAAATGCATGGTTCGAAACCCTCCTCTGGTTTCTCGCCTCGTTTCCCTGGAGCCTGCGTGATATATTACGCCGATCTTCCGGCGAAATAAAGCGAATTCTCCCCAGGCCTGCGTCTTCCGCGGCCGATTCGACGAAACGGACAGCGACCTCGTCGTTTTATAAGACGTTAACGCACAGGTACCCGGCGAACTCATAACGGCGAAGCAGCACAAGGCGCCTGGGGGACCGGCCTCCGGCCGGTCTTTGCAGCTTCGGCGAAAACAAGACCGGCCAGAGGCCGGTCCCCCACTCGAACGGGCTGTGTAGCGTTACCGCACCGCACCTCGCGCAACCTCGCACTTTCCGATTCTCGTCCCATCCCGCACAATGGCCCGATGGACGAGTTTTCCGGCCACCAGCCGCTCCGCCAGGCCGCAGTCGCCCGGGGCACGGCCGCCCGCCGCTACGACCTGGCGGCGATCGACCTCGACGGCACACTCCTGGATTCGACCCACTGCGTGCCACGGCGAAATCGGCAGGCCCTGCACCGTGCTCACGAGCGGGGCATGAAAATCGTCCTGTGCACCGGGCGCAGTTTTCCGGAGACGCTGCCGATCATCGAATCGCTCGGACTGGAACTCGACTGCACCGTCACGGCCTTCGGCGCCATCGTCAGCGATGTCGCGTCGCGCCGCACCTTGCACCGTGAACCGTTTGAGCCGGCCCTGGCGCTCGAGTTGACCGCCTGGTACGCCTCGCACGGATACGTGGTGCAATGGCTGCTCGACCGCGAGCAGGCCGGATTCGACGCCTACTGTTTTGACGGCCCGCGGCGGCACGCGGCGGTCGATCGCTGGCTGGAGCGAACCGAGTGCGTCGTCCGCTCGGCGGCGGCGCCGCCCGACGCCGGCCCGTCGCCGGTCCGAATCTCGATCATCGACGACGGCCTCTCCTTGACGGAGATGACCTCGAAGCTGGAAGGCCGCTTCGGAGCGCGCGTGGCGCACAACCTGCTCCGCGCGCCGAGCTACGATCTGTGCGTGATCGAGACGTTCGCCCCGCAAGTCAACAAGTGGCGCGGAATCGAGTTCCTCTGCCGCCGCTGGAACATCGACCCGGCCCGCACCGTCGCGATCGGTGACGACGTGAATGACGTGCAGATGATCCGCGCCGCCGGGCTGGGAGCCGCCATGAGCAACGGCCACGCCGCCGCGCACGCGGCCGCCCAGCGCATCCTCCCGCGGCATGATGAGTGCGGCGTCGCCGTGCTGCTGGAAGAACTGCTGGACGCATGAGCCCTTACGCGAAACCAGAAGTGTGCAGCATCACGCTGATCGGCGCCGCAGCGACGCTCGCTGCGGCGTGGTACTTCGGCTGGCTGGCGCTGGTTCCGGCGCTACTGACCCTCGCGCTGCTCTCCTTTTATCGCCATCCGCGCCGCACGCCGCCCATCGGTGATCGCCTGGTCGTGTCGCCCGCGGACGGCAAGGTGGTGTCGATCACCCGGAATGTGCCCGGCGAAAGCGGAACGCCCGAGCTGCGAATCATGGTTTTTCTCAGCGTCTTCAACGTGCACATCAACCGCAGCCCTTGCGGCGGGCGCGTCCTGAAGAGCGAGTACAAGCCGGGCCTATTCCTGAACGCGCTGTCGGCCGAGGCGGACACGCGCAACGAAGCCAATACGCTGACGCTGCAGCCTTCCGCCCCCCTGCCGGGGCCGATCCGCGTCCGCCAGATCGCCGGCGTGCTGGCTCGTCGCATCGTGTGCGCCGCCAAACCGGGCGACAGTCTGACGCTGGGAGAGCCGATGGGTATGATCAAGCTGGGTTCGCGAACGGAGCTGGTGGTGCCCGAGGATCCGCGCTGGGTCATTGCGGTCAAGCTGGGCCAGGCGGTCAAAGGCGGCCTGACGATCATGGCGCGGCTGAGCGACGGAACGTGATGCGAACGCGACTGCTAAACCGCATGGAAACCGGACCGGCCGAGGAGCGCCGCCCGCTTCGCGCCGTCGCCCTGCTCCCCAGCGCCGCCACGCTCGGCAACCTTCTCTGCGGCTTCTTCGCGATCGTCCTGTGCCTGCTCTCGATACGGGCTGGTTTCTATGAAGTGCCGCGCCGCGCCATTCACCCGCAACTGCAGGAGTTCTTCCCCAGCTACCTGGCCGTCGCCGCCTACCTGATCGTCGCGGCCATGGTCTTCGACGCCCTCGACGGCCGACTGGCGCGGCTGGCCCGCCGAACCAGCGAATTCGGCGCGCAGCTCGACTCGATCGCCGACATCGTCAGCTTTGGCGTCGCGCCGGCGCTTCTGCACCTGACGCTCTTCCTTCGCCTGGCCGTCCGCCCGGACGGGCCGCCGGAGATCATGAAGGTGCAGTGGCACATGGCCCTCGTGGCGATCATGGTCTACGTGAGTTGCGCCGCGATCCGCCTGGCGCGTTACAACACCGAAAACATCGAGGATGAAGCCGCGCAGCGCCGCTTCAGCGGCCTGCCCACGCCCGGCGGCGCGGCCGCGCTATGCGCGGCGATGCTGCTGCACGAGGACCTCGCGTTCATGAAGTCGGCCCTCTTCGGAATCGACTGGGCCTCCGTCCTCCGCTGGGGAATTCCGCCGCTGGTCTTTGCGGTCGGATTGCTGATGGTCAGTCGCGTCAACTACGTGCACGTATTCAATGAGTATGTCCGCCGCGAGCACCCGCCCATTCACCTCGTCTGGCTGCTGGTGGCGATCGGAATCTGTTTCTACTGGCCGCAGGGGTTCCTGGCGCTTCTGGCGACAGCCTACCTGCTGAGCGGGCTGGTCCTGCACTTCCGGGCAAGCGCATCCCCGGCGCCCGACGCTGACGACACGGACATGGACTAGAGGCTATCGCAGAACCCGCCCCTATTCCGAGCCGCGCGCGTCAGCAAGCGGTTGTTAGGCGTTCACTCCCTCACGGTCGCGGCTCGGAAAGAGCTCTCGGATAGCCCGTCCGAACCCGCGCCGCCAAACGGTAGAACGTCGCCACCCATCAGAAAACCCACCTCTCCTACCAGCCGCCGGCCAAGCTCGTGCGTCATCCGGATTGACCGGGCGCGTCGCCCGGTCGGGCCAAGTCGCTCAGGAACATGCAGCCAGCCGCGCAGCGCGACCGTGTGTCCCAGGGCATACCCGCAGAGGAGACGAGCAATGTCAGGCACAGCGGAGAGAGCGTGGAAGAAGCCGGCGGGCGGCCTGTTGGTCGCCGTCAGCCTGTTGACCGCGGCGGCGAGCGGCGCCGGACCTTCCGGGTTGAGCTTTTACGACAGCTTCGCCGACTACGGCGACGCGCCGGATGGCACGTCGGCGCTTTACCCGGTCCCGTTTCAGGCCGTCGTCGGAAACTTCCCGACCCTGCGCAACACGACGAACAGCCGCTACGGACTTCAGGGCGGGCACTGCCTGACCACCAGCCAGGAGTGGCTCGGCTTGGTCGTCAGTCGTGAACTGGATGCGGACGACACATCCGATCCTGACCTGATTGAGAATCTGGTGGACGATGATTTTGATGATTCGCTGGTGAACGGCCCGTGCGCCGTCGGTAGTCCGCCGGCCCCGTTTCCGAGCCCCATGAGCGTGACGCTGGGGATTCGCGTCAACGTCGCGGCGGGTGCGCCGAACGTGACGCGTTACATCAACATCCTGATCGATCACAACCACAACGGCGTGTGGGCGAATGTCACGCCCGGTGCGCCGGAGTGGGTTGTTGTCGATATGCCGGTCAGCGTGGCCCCCGGCACGTCGGCGGTCATCACGACGCCGGCATTTGCTCTGCCCCTGTCGCCCATCGGCGCGTGGACGCGCATCGTCCTGACACGCACGCCCGTCGCCGGCACATTCACCGACGACGGCACCGGCTGGGACGGCTCGGGCCGGTTCAACTTCGGCGAGGTCGAGGATTTCCTGATGGCCAATGCGCTGGCCTATGCGCAGGACGCAGCCTACGCGGCGCAAAGCGCCTCTGATTTCGCCTTCGACGCGCAGTACGCGTACGACTGGGCGACGGACTTCGACATCGACGTGGACCTCGACTACGACTACGCCTTCGACATCGATCTCGAACTTGAAGCGGTCGACATGGATGCGTACTCATTCGATATCGACGTCGATTACGACCTCGCGTTTGACTACGCCCAGGCTTCGCAAACCGCACACGACACCGCACAGCAATACGCCTACGACGTCGACTCGGACTGCGCCGCCGTCGCGACGCTCTCCGCCTCCATGGCCGCCGTGTGCGTCTCCTGCCCGTGCGCAACGGCCTGCGCCCACGCCGGAGCAGTCGCCGCCGCACTGGCCGCAGCGTGCGCCTCCGCATCCGCAAACGCCCATTCCCAAGCCAACGCGTCCGCCAGCTCGCACTCGTTCGCCGTGGCCCAGGCTTCGGCGATTGCGGTCGCGCTGGCGCAGGCCGAAGCCCATGCATCGGCTTTTGCCGCCGCCTTTGCGATTGCCGAAGCCGAAGCCGCCGCGATCGCGTTGGCCGTGGCTGAGGCCAGCTCAGCCGCGGCTGCCGCCGCCGTTGCCTATGCCGACGCCGACGCCGCAGCCGCGGCCGCAGCGACGGCGTCTGCGGCCGCCTATGCCGCCGCGTGTGGCGGCGATGCCGTGGCGGCGGCAACCGCCTCTGCCCAGGCAAATGCCTGGGCCGCCGCCGCGGCCGATGCGACGGCGATTGCGCACGCGGAAGCGGACGCCGCGGCTTCGGCCCTGGCCGTCGCCGCCGCCGCCGCCCGGGCGATTGCATTCGCCTACGCCGATGCCAGCGCGGCAGCCAGCGCCAGCGCCACGACGGTCGCCGTCGCGCACGCTCACGCCAACGCGTCGGCGCACGCTTACGCCAGCGCGACTGCCAATGCGACCGCCGCGGCGCACGCCAAGGCGACCAGCTCGGCGCTCGTTGCCGCCCTGACCGCCGCGTATGCCGCGGCGTCGGCCTCATGCAGCGGCGACTGCTGCCCGGTGATCACCGGCAGCGGCAAGGGCAACCACAAGTACAAGGGCACGACCGCGACGACATCGGTCCGCGCCGTTGCATTCGCCTCCTCATGGACGATGGTCCACATGCAGGTGCTCCCCAGCTCCACCGAGCCGATCCAGGGCTTCCAGTGGCTCTCGGTTGAAGACAGTCCGGGCGCGTTCCCGGGCGTCGGCGACTGGGCCATCTGGGATCTGCCCACCGTGCAGGGCGGTATGGCCAACGACTTCAACGCGATGATGTCGCAGCAGTTCGCCCCGGCTCAGCGGCAGCCCCTGATGACCGACTGCGGCACTTCTGTGCAGCTCTTCGGTCGCCAGGTCTTCCGCAACACGATCCAGATTCCGCCGCAGACGCTGCCGCCGGGCGACTACTACGTCGGCACGCGGCTCTTCTCGAACGAACCGCAGAACAGCTTCGTCCCGGTCTCGCACCGCGACGAAAACGCGCCCAGCCAGCCCTCCTACTTCCAGGGCGAGCAGTTCGGCTATCCGACGGCGGTGCCGATCGCCAACGTCATCGGTTGCGATGAGAACGTGGCGATCGAAGCCATGGCCCACGCGGGCAACAGCCCCGGCTCGCCGGTGATCTCCGAGAAGGAGCTGGAGCAGTTGATGCAGCTCGCCGACCAGCTTGAGAAGCGCGGCGTGGCCGGTACGCGGGTCAAGATAACCGGCGGAAGTTCGCCGAGAGCCGCGATTGGAAATGTGCCTTGAGTCCTGCCCAAGCCCCGCGGCGGCGGTCCGCAACGACCGCCGCCGCAGGCGCGGGACGTGAGATTTTCTGAGCCGAGAGCGCAAGCGACCAAGCCGGTAGGGCCGGTCGAGAGGAAACGAAAGAACCGCTTCCTAACGGGCGCGGCTCGGATCGGACGAAATCGGATCGGACGGAAACGCAACGATGCAACGCCGCAACGCAACGTCAGCAGCGAAGCCGGCCCGGATGGCCGGATGGATCGGCCGCGGAACTGGAGCGCGGCCCGAAGCGGAAACGCGAGTGTCCAAATGCGGTTGCGAGCGCCCCGCGGACAAGAACGCCTCCAGAGAGCCGCGGGGCGCCTCGCCCCCAAAAGCAGGAGGAAAGCGTATCGACGACGCGACGTGACGCACCGGAAACCCGGCGCCGGTCATCCGGGCCGCTGCGACCAGCCCGCCTAGGAGAGCGGCCGAACGCGGGCAACGGCGCAGGACCCCGACCGGCGACGGTTTCCAAAAACGACGCGGCACGGATGACGAGGAGTCGTCCGTGCCGCTCGCATTAGTTCAGAGTAGCGAGTTCAGAGGAGCGAGTTGAAGAGGAGCGTGTTTCTGAACTCGCTACTCTGAACTCGCTACTCTGAACTCCTCACCACCCGATGATGTTGTACCCCGCATCGACGTAGTGAATCTCGCCGGTCACGCCGCTGGACAGGTCGGAAAGCAGGTACAGCCCCGACTTGCCGACCTCCTCCGACTCGATGTTCCGTTCCAGCGGCGCCTTGGTCGGATAGTGCTCCAGCATCTTGTCAAAACCGCTGATGCCGGCGCTGCTGAGCGTGCGGCACGGGCCGGCGGAAATCGCGTTCACGCGGATGCGCTTCGCGTCGCGGCCGAGTTCCGCCGCGAGGTAGCGCACGCTCGACTCCAGCGCCGCCTTGCAGACGCCCATGACGTTGTAGCCGGGAATCACCTTCACCGACCCCATATAGGACAGCGCCACGATCGAGCCGCTCTGATTCATGTGCGGCAGGGCCGCGTTGCAGATCGAAACCAGCGAGTACGCGCTGATCTCCATCGCCTGCAGGAAATCGGCCCGCTTGGTCTTGTGGAACGGGTTGTAGAGCGCCTCCTGCGTCGCGAAAGCGACCGAGTGCACCACGAAATCCAGCGGCCCGAGCGTCTCGCGCGCCTGATGGCAGGCCGCCCCGATCTGCTCATCGTTCGTCACGTCGCAGGGCACGATCACCTTCGACCCGATCGGCTCGGCAAGCTGCCGGACGCGCCGCTCCATCTTCGGGTTGGGCAGGTGCGTAAAGCCCATCTGCGCCCCCTGCTTGTGAAGCTGCTCGGCGATGTACCACGCCAGCGAGCGGTCGTTCGCGACGCCGAAGATCAATCCGCGCTTGCCGTCCATCATTCCCATGTCAAAGACTCCTTGTCCGGCTCATTTCAGGCCGCAGGATGATAGTCTACGCCGCCGCCGCCGCCCCGGCGACGGCCCCCGCGAGGGCGCGGACGAACCGCGGCGGCCGCCGCGTCCCCCGGAGCCGCGGGTTTCAACTGGCGCGCCGCACAACGGTCAACCCGCGGCGCGCCGTCCTTCGACGCTTCGCAAGTCGCACCGCTCTTCGCCTGGATGACACTCGTTCGCGCGGATCTGGATCAACGAGATGGTGAAGCGGCAGGGGTGAACGCCGCGCCGATCACCCGGCCGAGTAGTTTCGAGGCAACGCGAACAAATCAGCATCCGGGTTCGCATGGCGGATACGCCGCGCTACCCCGTGCGTACCGTTCGCCTCGACATCTTCGTTCCCCCACTGCGTCCATCCCTCTCGCGGGAACCGGGCAAACAGCTCCAGTCGCGGACCGGGCGAACAGCTCTCAACCACGTCGTAGATCTCATCCGGTTTTCGCGAGTGCTCCCGTTTGCGCGTCGGCAGCAGATTTACCTGCGTTCGTCCAGGCGTTCGCGTTCGCATGCTGCCACGGATGCCGAAGAGGATCAGCTCCGTCACGTTGCGAAAGTAGAACCCCACTCCGCGGCCATCCGGACCGCCGTCCTTGCGGATCTTGTACCAGACGAGATTGCTCTTATACGTAAATCCCCATCGGCGCATGACCTCCAAACCCTCGGCCAGAAGCGCGTTTGGAACCCACAGGTAAAGGTGACTCCGCGCAGCGGCGAGATTGCGAACGGGCAGTTCGCAGATTTCTTCAAGTTGCATCGTCGGATACCGCAGGAGACGACGATGTTCGGGGGCCATCTTTCCGGTTCGATTCTGAAACTGCCAAGGTGGATCGGCAAGGAGGGTCGCGAATTGCCCCGACACGCTGAGCCTCAAGTCCTCCGCAGCGCTTCGCTGCGGCAAGCTAACAATCCTCGACATAGAGAGTGCTCCTGATGCCAAACACGAGAATCGGACACCCTGCGCCACCGCCGCCCTTGATTCGCGGAAGCAACTTTGACATGTGCGTCGTCGATGCGCCAAACGATTCGCCACAGCCGAGGCGACCGAAGACCGTTTGAAGCTCATCGCAACGTGTGATGATAACACCGAGCGAGATCGCGCGAAGGTCGAAGAGCAGCCGGAAGTTGTTCAGGTCGCGGTCGTAGAACGGATCCTTGTTGTTCCACTCAATCTCGAGCGCGACCCGATTCTTGAAGCAGTCCACTTCGTGCGTCGGCGATTCAACGCTGTGCTCATCGACCGTGATCTTGGTGTCGAAGTTCTTCGCCTTCCATCCACGTTCCACAAGGGCCAGGTCGATCCACTCGGCCACCTTCGACTTTCGGCCACCGCCGACCGTGATCCAACTCTTTTGGAGCCGGAATCGCGCCAGTACATCCACGATGTCGGCGTACTCTTCGGGAAAGTCGCCCGACAGGATCGCGAGGGCGTGTCGCCATTCGTGAACCTCGTAGTTCTTGCGGACGAATGGAGGGAGCCGGTCACGCGCCATGGCCGGTAATGTTCCGGAGGGCGTTGGGAAAGTCAATCGGCCCCAACAATTTCGGGGCGGCACGTGGCATGCGTGGCATGCTCTCGCTGTACTCAGCGTTGAGCACGCACTCCCCTGCGTAGCCACCGCAAGTTCGGAACGGCCGGTGCCGCGGCGCCGACGGGATCGCGTCCACGTCCGCTCATCCTCCGGGCGATCAGGAACCGCCCGATTTTCCGCGCGGAGGGCCGGCGAGCGTTGCCAGGGGTTTCCAGCTGCTTCCAGTCCCTGGAACTCGAGGCGCCGCACCCTTCCTCTTTCTTTTCTTTCCGCCCGGAGGGCGGACGAAACTGGCAGATTCATCCGCCCTCCGGGCGCAGCGCCTGCCGGCGCGACCAAACCGCGACCGCACCCCTCCCGACGCACCCCTCAGCGGTTGCGAAACGATCCTGAATCACCCTCCGCCCAGCAGCGCCACAAACGGGTTGATATCCAGCACATCCACCGCCCCGTCATCATTCACGTCGCCGTTGTTGAGATTGCAGCCGGGATATGCGGCGGCGTACGCGATCGGATCAGCCAGCGCCAGCACCATCGGGTTGATGTCCAGGATGTTCACGGCTCCGTCGCAGTTCATGTCCCCGATCAGCGAATTCTGGCACTCATCCGGAATCTGGTCGTTGTTGCCGTCCGCGCTGCGCGGAACGGCGGAGTGCGAAATCTCCACCGAGATGTACGTCGCCGACGAGCACACCTCCGTGCACAGCTCTGACGGCAGCATGCCGAGCGTGGCCGGCCCGGCGACGCCGACCGCGGCGTTGTACGTCGCGGCGTCGATGACCAGCGTCTCGACGCTTGGCGGCGACGCGCAGTCCAGCCCGCCGGCGCCGAAGATCGTGCCGATCGGCGCGCCGTTGAGCTCCACGTCGATGTATTCGCTGGTGAAATTCAGGTCGGCAAAAGCGCGGAACGTGAGGCTCACGTCGCCCGTCGCCAGCAGCGCGTCGTACAAGTACTGCTGCGGGTTGCCGTGGTTGATCGGCGACAGGTTTGTGGACGCCAGGTGAAACGCGGAAGAGAGGTCGCATTCGTCGGGCGCCAGGTTCCCGTTGCAGTCGCTCGACGCGCCGCCGGAAATGTCCGTCGCATCATCGATCGCGTTGCCGTTGCAGTCGCGCAGCGTCGTGAACGAGGCGCTGCCCGGATTGGACGCGATCGTGTCAACCGGATTGCGGGCGGTCACTTGCCAGTAGTACGTGCGCGCCTGCTCAAGCGGCGTCGTCACGCCGTAAAACGTCCCGACGATGCCGGTCACGTTGATCTCAGGGTTCAGAAACGCCGGATCGTCGTCGACCACCAGCTCATACGTGTACGCACTGGACGAAGTCGTCCACGAAAGCGTCGGCGTCACGCTCGTCGCCGTGGCGCCGTCCGCCGGCGCCGCCAGATCGAACGGCCCGGGCGGCGGCGGGGGCGGCGGGACGGCGGCGACGGCCGCCTGCGCGTTGATGAAGCCCCAGCCGAACGTCGTGTCGTACCCCGCGGCGCCGCGGTCCATACAGGTCGAGTAGATGATCTGCTCCGCCTCGGCCGCGGTCAGGTAGCGATTGCGCGAGTAGACCAGCGCCGCCACACCCGCCGAATACGGACACGCGAACGACGTGCCGTCAACCGTGGCATAGTCGCCTCCGGCATAGCCGTTGGATCCGGTGCGGTCGGTGGACATGATCGACTGGCCCGGCGCCGAAACATCCAGACCGACGCCATAGTTGCTGAAGCTGGCGCGGTTGCCGTTGCGATTCAACGCGGCGACCGCATTGACCGTCGGCAGGCTCGCCGGATAGGGCAGCGTGCTGGAATTGCTGTTGCCGGCGGCGACAAAGTGCAGCATTCCGGCGTCGCGCGTCTGCTGGTAGGCGGAGGTGATCGTCCCGGATTCGCCGAACGTGTTGCTGTTCGAGGTGACCTTCGCGCCCAGGTCGCGGCCCCAGATGAGCCCCGACGTGAACCAGGTGATCTGAAACGTCCCCTGCCCGTTGCAGGGCACGTTGGCGACGTTGAACTTGGCCGAGGCCACTTTGCACTCCGGCGCGATGCCCACCACGCCGAGGCTGTTGTTGATCTTCGCTGAGACGCACCCGGCGCAGGCCGTGCCGTGGTTGTCGCACGGACCCATTCCGCCGAACTCGCTGACCGTGAAGTTCATCCCCGGAATCTGGTTGATGTCGGGGTGGTCCTGCTGCACGCCGTCGTCGAGCACCACGACGTAGATGGTCGCGTCGCCGGTGGTCGTGTCCCAGGCTTCATTTCCGTCCATATCCATGTCGTTCGTTCCGCCGGACTGACCGGTGTTGCGGATTCCCCACAGCGAGCCGAAACTCGGATCGTTGGGAATCAGGGCGTGGCGGGCCGTGAGAATCAAGTCCGGCTCGGCGAATCGCACCTCCGGCCGCAGGGCCAGGGCGTTGGCCTCGCCCAGCACCGTGAACCCGTTCTTCGACAGGCTGTGGACGCGGTAGACGTTTGGCAATCCCGCGAACGCGCGCTCCAGCACGATTCCGCCGACGACCTCGTCGAGAATCGCATCGGCGTCGTCGGCTGAAACGCCCGCGCCGAAACCGACCAGCAGGTCGGCGGTGACCAGAATTGGATCGCCCTGCTCGTCGCGAAAGACCGGCGACACGAACTCGAGCGCCGCCTGGTCCGCCAGGTCGGCGACCAGCAGCTCGACTTCGACATCCTGTCGGCCGGCGGCAGGCGACGACGCGTACGCCCAGCCCTTCACGCCGATCGGCGTCAGCGAGGCAGCATCCACCCCCGCGGCGTCCCAATTGGTGGGGGCGTCTGCGCTCGCGGCCGCCTTTAGAGCGACCGTCCGCGAGTCCAGCGACAGCACTCGGGGCTGCTTGAAGTAGGAGTAGTGATACCCCGCCTGGCCGCCGGGCGCGAGTGCGACCGGGGCCAGTGCGAGCGAAAAAGCTGCTGCGCAGAGAGTCCGCGCCATGGAAACACCGCCTTCTGGGATCGGGGTCCGATCGGCGTGCGCAGCGCGTCCCAGCGCGCATCAACCAGCGTGGAGGGGCATTACCGTGTTGCCGCCAGCGCGAACGCGGATGGACCGATTGCCTGATTATACCCTTCCGGGGGCGCAGATTGGGGTGGGACGGGCGTCTCGCCCGTCCCCGTGGTCTCAGGACCGGGCAAGCCGCCTAGCCGCGTAGCCGCGTAGGGTCCGCTGTGCGGACCGCTGGTGGCGGTGCGGGGCTAATGGTCCGCACAGCGGACCCTACGGCTAATGGTCCGCACAGCGGACCCTACGGCTAATGGTCCGCACAGCGGACCCTACGGCTCGCCGCGGCAACTGCGGATATTTCCACAGCGACTGCGGCGATATCCCCAGCGGCGGCGCCCCGTCCGGCCCGCACGCCCGCGTCAAACCGGGCTTTGGGGCCGAATCTGATCAGATTTCCTCTGGCACGCCGCGTGCATCGCAGTTTTGACACCCGGCGGCTGCGTCGTCGATCACATCCGCGGCCCACCACAGGAGATGCACCATGAACGTCTTCATCGCCGACAAGTTCGAGGCCTTCGGGGTGGCGCAATTACAGCAGCTTGGCTGCAACGTAACCTACCGCCCCGGAACGCAGGGGCCGGCCCTGACCGCCGCGGTCCGCGAGACCGGGGCTAATGTGCTGATCGTCCGGTCCACCAGGGTGCCGGCTCAGACGCTTCAGGCGACCGACGATTTGAAGCTGGTGATCCGCGCCGGCTCGGGCTTCGACACGATCGACGTGGAAGCCGCCAGCAGCCTGGGCATCCGCGTCTGCAACTGCCCCGGCATGAACTCGGTCGCCGTAGCCGAGCTGACCATCGGCCTGATGATCTCCCTGGACCGGCGGATCGTCGACGAGACGTCCGACCTGAAGCGCGGCGTCTGGAACAAGAAGGAGTACAGCAAGGCCCGCGGATTGAAGGGCCGCACGCTCGGGATCGTCGGCATGGGCCGCATCGGCTACGAAGTGGCGAAGCGCGCCCGCGCCTTCGACATGACGGTGATCTACAGCGACGTCGTCGCCCGGCCGGATTTCGAGCAGCAGCTCGGGCTGCAGAAGGTGACGCTCGACGAGCTGCTCAGCGCCGCCGACTTTGTCACGCTGCACGTCAGCGGCGGCAAGGACAACCGCCACATGATCGGGCGGCGCGAGATTTCGATGATGAAGCCGACGGCCTACCTGCTGAACTGCGCCCGCGGCGACGTGGTGGACGAGCAGGCGGTGAGCGAGGCCCTGGAGGGCGGGCAACTGGGCGGCGCCGCGTTCGACGTGTACGAAGTGGAACCGGCCGCGACCGACAGCGAGTTCAAGGACCCGATCGCCAAGGCCCCCAAGACGCTCGGCACGCACCATGTCGGCGCTTCGACCGACCAGGCCCAGGAAGCCGTCGCGGATGAAACGGTGCGGATCGTGAAGGCGTACATGGGTCGCGGTGATTTCCTGCACTGCGTGAACCCGCCCGAAGCGGTCGTGCAGTAGGGCTTTCCGAGCCGCGACCGTGAGGAAGCGGAGGATTGAAAACCGCTTGTTCACGCGCGCGGCTCGGATCGAAACGGCGGTTACGGGAGAGCTTCAAGCGTGGCCCGTGCCCACCACTCTTACGCCGGTGGTTCAGGCCGCAGCGCGACGGCCTGAACCACTTGAGCAGTCCCTTATCGCACTCAATCCGAATTACGGGGCCATCGTGTCTCCAGCGCCGATGGAAGTCGTCGCGCCAACCCATTCGAAAGCCTGCACCGTGTATCCGTCGCCCGTCTCGACCAGGGCCGGCATGAAGATCGCCGCGGTATAGCGGCCGTCGAGGTCGTTCTGCGCATCCAGCAGCACCGCGATGGCCCCGGACGATCCCTCGATCGCTGCCTGAAAAAGCGTCACCTCGACGTCGGCGTCCGTCACCGGCTGGTTGTTCAGGTCGGTCACGCGCATCTCGACGTAGACCATGTAGCCGCCGTCCGTCAGTTCGTGCCAGACCTGCTCGACCGCGACGCGCTGGATCGCCTCGTCGCCCTCGTCCGCGCCGCGGCCGTTGTCGTCATTCGTCCATTCCTTGAGCCGGGCCTTCAGGCGGTCGACCAGCTTGTCGGGCGTCAGGTCCTTGATCTCATCCCAGAGTTTCTTCTTGGCGTCGGCGTTGAGCTGCTTGTCGGCGTTGAAGCAGGCGGCCTTGCTGTCGTACAGGATGCCGAGCCGGCCGTTGCCGCGCGGCGCCGGGTAAACCCGCGCGTAGATCTCGGCGCCGTACTGCAAGTCCTTCATCAGGCTTGTCCACTCGGCCTTGTCCACGTCGTTGTCGATGCAGAACTTGGCGAAGAAGACCCAAACCGCGAATTGATGAAGCTGGTCCATTTCGCCGGTGCCGGCGCCACCCGCGCGCAGCTCGCCGTTGGCAAACAGCTCGAACGCCTTGTGCATCTTGGTCAGGTCGACGCCTCCGGCGCCGTCCCCGATGTGGTCCTTCATGACCGACAACTGCAACTTCGAGATCCGCTTGAGGACTTCGTCTTCCTTGAGCTTCTTGACGGCGCTCGTCACGTAGTCCGCGTCCTTGGCTTTGACGCGACCGCCGTGCGCTTCCGTCGCCAGGTTCGCGATGGCGCGCTGCGCAGCCGACGAGACGCCGTTGAACATGTCGGTCATCAGCTTCTTCTCGGCCTCCGCCCCGCGGCCATAGATCGCAATGACGTGAACGCCCGTGCGACGAAGCGTGTGGTCGTCGAGGTCCTTGAAGAACTTCTTGCACTGGTCGACCGTCTGCCCGTGAGCCGCGGCTGCGAGCCAGATCAGTCCCGAGGTCAGAATCGCCGGTCTGGTGAATCGCGTCATGTGCAGTCTCCCGATTGGGACAGCCTGCGGTTGTCCCGCGTTGGCTGCCGGCCTCACTCCGCTCGAGGCGGCGGCAGTCCGCTGAGCCGCCGGCCCTCTCGCCACGGGGATAAAGCGAAATGGAGAGTCGGATCGGGCGGTTGTCGCTTCGGGAATCGCTCAACCCGCCGCGCCGGCGCGGCCGCGCAGCCGCCGCGCGACGGCCGAAAGGAACATGGTCAACAGGTATGCCGCCCCGCATAGAACGATCGTTGTGGCGCCGCTGGGCAGGTTCCGCTCGTAGCTCAGCGCCAGTCCACCCGTAGTGAAGACGGTGCTCAGCAACGTCGCGATAATCATCATCTGCCACAGCGTGCGCGAGAAGAACCCCGCGATCGCCACCGGCAGCGTCAGCAGCGCGATCACCAGCACGATTCCGACCACACTGATCAGCAGCACGATCGTCAGCGCCGCCAGGCACAGCAGCAGGAGATACCAGAACTCGACGCTCAAGCCGCGCAGCCGGGCGAACTCCTCGTCAAAGCAGACCGCGAGAAACCGGTTGTAGAACAGCAGCGCCACCGCGACGATCAGCGCGTCCAGCCCCGCCAGCATCCACAAATCCTCGCGCGTCGTCATCAGGATGTTGCCGAACAGGTAGCTCGACGGATCGTTGTATCCCGGCGTCATCGAGATGAAGAGCACGCCCACCGCCATGCCGATCGCCCACACCGCCCCGATGACCGTGTCCTCGCGCTGCTTGGCCCGCAGACTCACCAGGCCGATGATGACCGCCGCCAGAAGCGCCGCCGTCGTCGCACCGTGCAGCGGATGCAGCGGAACCCAGCCGTATCCCGGCTGATACACCTGCACGCCGTGCACCACGGCCAGGTAGCGGGCCGCGCCCATCCCGCCCAGGATGCAGTGGGCGATGCCGCCGGCGATGTAGGTGATGCGGCGGACGACCACGTAGCTGCCGACGATGCCGCACGCCAGGCTGGCCAGCACGCCCGTCAGCAGCGCCAGTTGCAGGAACTCGTGCCTGGCCAGAGCGTCGATAAAGCTCATTCGCACTGCTCGCAGGGGCCGTGCGTATGCACGTCGTGCCGCACCAGGCTGACGTTGCCGCCATAGATTTCGTTCATCATCTCGCCGGTGAGCTCGGCCGTCGGGTGCGAGATCACCTTGCGGTTGACGCAGATGACGCGCTGCACCTGCCGCGCCACAAAGCTGACGTCATGCGAGACCAGCACGACCGTGAGCCGGCCCTTGAGCCGCTGAAGCAGCTCGTAGAAATCATCCTGAATCAGCAGGTCGAGGTTGGCGGTCGGCTCGTCCAGCATCAGCAACTCCGGCTCGGCCGCGAGCGCCCGCGCGATTAACACCCGCTGCCGCTGCCCGCCGGACAGAGCCGAAAAAGGCCGCCCGCGCACCTCGAACAGGCCGACTTCATTCAGCGCATCGGCGGCGACGGCGGCGTCCCGCTTTCCGTAGTGCGCCAGCCACGTCCCGCCGCGCAGCCGGCCCATCAGCACCACGTCCATCACCGTCACCGGAAACTGCGGATCGAGGTGCGACGCCTGGGCCATGTAGCCGATTCGCGGCCGGGCCTGCTCCGGCGCCAGTCCGAAGACGCGGATCGTGCCGCGCTGCGCGGGCAGCAGGCCGAGAATCAGCTTAAGCAGCGTCGTCTTGCCGCCGCCGTTGGGGCCGACGATGCAGATGAATTCGTGCGCGTGAACATGGACATCCACATGGTCGAGCACGACGAAATCGCCGTACGCAAAACGCACGCCCTGCAGGTCGATCGCCAGCGTGGCGTGCGTCGCGGCGGCGTGCGGGGCGGCGGCAGTCACGGGGCGGCGTCCTCGCTGAGCCCGAGGGCAAGCGTGCGGAGCGTCTCCATCCAGTCGCGGGCGACCGGGTCGAGGGTCACGACGCGGGCGCCGAGTTCGCGGGCCAGCGCCTCCGCCGCCCGCGAGGGGAACTGCGGCTGGACAAGAATCGTGCGAATGCGAGCTTTTTGCGCTCGCGTCGCCAAGTCGGCCAGTTGCCGGGCGCTGGGCTCCTTGCCCTCGACCTCGATCGCAAGCTGCTTCAAGCCATAGGCGTCCGCGAAATAACCCAGCGCGGGGTGGAAGACGAGGAACGAGCGGCCCTTGAGCGGCGCCAGGCGGGCGGAAAGCTCCTTGTCGAGCGCCTCGATCTCCGCCAGCAGCGCGTCACGATGGCGCGCGTAGTCGTCAGCGTGCGTGGGATCGAGCCAGCTCAGGCGGTCGTGAATCGCGCGGGCCATGCGGGCGCCGCGACGCGGATCGAGCCAGACATGCGGATCCTTGTCGCCGTGCTCGTGCCCCGCGTGGTCGCCGGGCGCCATGTCGATCAGCGCCAGCCCCTCGCGCAAGTCCACGACCTGCGGCCCGCCGCCGGACGTGAGCTTGGCGAGCAGCGGCTCTTCCAGCGGCAGCCCGATGCGGAAGAAAACGCGCGCATCGGCGATAGCCGCGACTTGCCGCGGCGTCGGCTCGTAAGATTCGTGCGACTGTCCCGGCCCGACGATCGTTTCGACCGCGACGTGCCGTCCGCCGACGCGCTCAACCAACTGCGCGATCGGGAGAATCGTCACGGCTACCCGAACAGCGGCCGACGACGGCGCCGCAGTCTGCGTTGACAGCGCCGAAGCGGATGACGCCGGCGTTGGGGATGCCGATCCGGCCGGCGGGGGCGCTGATCCGGGCGGTGGGCCGCACGCCCCGACGACGATCCCGGCCAGGGTGCAGACCCAAGCGGACGCGGCGCGGGCGCGGCAGTTGCACGCGGTTCGGATGAGCGTATGCGTGGGTCGTCGCATCAACGGTCCGTGCAACGAGTGCGAGGCAGCAGCCCGAATATGATGATGCGGCGGCGGCGCAGTCGCAAGCGGACCTGTCTTTTCGAACCCGCCGCGCCACGCGGCGGGGTGACCTCCCCGACGCGTGCGACCCCGCTCGCCTATTGGCGTCAACCCGCCGCTTGGCGCGGCGGGTTCGGGAGACGGCCCGACCGCCGGCGCGTGCCAAAAACCTGGCCACCCTCCGACTCCGGTGCCGGCGGACGGATCGTCAGGAGCACGCGGCCACAACGCGGCCGCTCATGCTCGAATCTGGTTTCGGTGCAGGATGATGGTTGTCCGTCAAGCGCGCCGCGAGTGCGGCGAGGTCGTGCTCGCGATGCACGAACGCTTCCACAACCAGGGGGTCGAAGTGCGAACCGGAGGATTCCAGGATGATCGCGACGGCCTTTTCGTGGGACAGCGCTTCTTTGTACGGTCGTTTCGTCCTCAGCGCATCGTACACGTCCGCGACGGCCGCGATCCGCGCGGCCAGGGGGATCTGCTCGGCGACGAGCCCCTTGGGATAGCCGGTGCCGTTGAATCGCTCATGGTGGTAGTGCGCGATGTCCCGCGCCATCGCGAGAAAGCCCACACCGGGGGACTTGGCAATCACGCTCTCCAGCGCGCTGGCCCCGACCAGCGTGTGCCGCTTGACGGCTTCGAATTCGGAGCCTGTCAGCGGCCCGGGCTTCAGCAGGATGGCATCCGGAACCGAGACTTTCCCGATGTCGTGCAGCGGCATCGCAAACTCGAGATCTTTCAGATACTCCTCGTCGATCGTGGCTGCATACCGCGGGCAGGCGCGCAATTCGCTCGCGAGCATCAGCGCAACCTGAGTCACCCGCTCCAGGTGCCGGCCGGTGTCCGCGTCGCGGTGCTCGGCCAGCTTGGCCAGACCCTGGACGATGGCCGCGTGTGCACGCTCGCGCGCCGCGGCGGCCCGAACCTGTTCCAACGCCGAGGCCGCCATATTGCAGATCAGATCGAGATACTCAATCTCCTGCTCTGCGAAGGGCCGCGCGTCGTGGCGTTCCGTGATATTGAGCACGCCCACCACGACTTCGTGACTCGTCAGCGCTTTCGAGGCGAGCGGGACGCTCGCAAAGAAATCAGTCTCGTAGCGATCCAGCCGCCCGGCCCGATCGCTCTCGGAATTGCAGATGACCGCGGCGCCCGACGAGAAAACGCGCCCGGCGACCCCGCTTCCGATCGGCGGACGGACGCTGTTGCGCAGTTCGTCCGGAACGCCGACCGCTCCCGCGATGATCAGCGACGCGCGCTGCTCATCGGGCAACATGAGCGAGACCCGGCCGCAGTTCAAGAGTCCGGCCGTCGCCGTGACGGTCTCGTCCACGATGTCCTGCATGTCGCGCGCCGTCCCCAGCGACCGCGACAGCTCGAAGAGTATGGTCATGGCGCGCGCCTGTTCGCCGCGAACCGCGTTGCTCTGCATCAACTCGATGTTGCTGCGCTGCAGCCGATTCATGGAGCGCACGCGCAGCACAAACTCGCTGTGCCGCACGGGCTTGCCGACATACTCCTCGGCGCCGGCCCGCAAGCCGGCCTCCACTTGGGCATCGTCTGAGTGTCCGCTGACGATGATCACGGGACACGCGCACAGCGCCGGGTCCGCCTTCAACCGCCGCGTGCACTCAATGCCGTCCATGCCCGGCATGTCCACGTCCATCACGATCACGTGCGGCGCACGCTCACGCGCGGCGGCAAGCGCTTGTTCGCCGTCATTCGCCTCAATCACCTCGAATCCGTCGCGCTCCAGCAACCTGCGCAGCAGCCGCCGCGAGCTGGCGTCGTCATCCACGACAAGCACCGTGCCCGCCGCGGACGGTTCGGGCGCTTCCGCCGCGCCGGCGCCACGCTCCGCTTCTGCCTGCCGCGGTTGCGGCCGCGCCGGCGGTGAAACCGGCGCTCCCGCCACGCAGACTTGATTTCGGCCATTCTGCTTGGCGGCGTACAGGGCCTGATCGGCGGCCTTCAGCAGCGCGTCAACGTCCGGCGTCGCCACCGTCCGGGCCGCGACGCCAATGCTGATCGTCACTCCCAGCGTGTGATCCGCATGACGGACCTGGTTCGCTTCGACCGCCGCCCGGATGCGTTCGGCTCCCGCGGCCGCCATCTCGGCCGTCGCATCCGGACATGTGACAAGAAACTCCTCCCCGCCGAGCCGGAACACCACTTCCCCCTTTCGAGCGCTCTTCGCCACTGCATGCGCCGTCGCCCGCAGGACCGCGTCACCTGCATCATGCCCATACATGTCGTTGCAGCGCTTGAAGTGATCGATGTCCAGCATCATGCAGGCCAGCGGCTGCCCGTGCCGGTCGCCCGTTGACCACAGTTCGTGGAGCCGTCGCAGCGCCTCGCGCCGGTTGTACAGCCCGGTGAGTTCGTCCGTCGTGGCCACCCGATTCAGCGTCTGGTTGAACGTGGCCAGCTCGGCGTTCGCCTTGGTCAACGCCCGCTGCTGAAGCGCAATGCGCGTATCCGTCGCCACCGCCCGGACGCCGGCCTTGAGGCGCGAGAGCAATTCCTCCTTCTTGCACGGCTTCACCAGGTAATCATCCGCCCCGGCCTCGAACGCCTGGGCCAGGCTGTCCTCGTCGGTGCTGCCGGTCAGGATGATCAGGTAGACAAAACCGGCCCCCTCCGATCCGCGGATCGCGCGGCACAGGGCCAGGCCGTCCATCTCCGGCATCTTCCAATCCGCGATGACCAGTTGCAGGCCTTCCGAGTGCACGAGCTGAAACGCCTCCTTGCCGCCCCCCGCCGTCCGCACGTCATAGCCGGCGTCACGCAGGAGCTTGCTCATGAGGTGCAGCACGGAGGGGTCGTCGTCCACCACCAGGACGTCCCGATGTCCGCGGCGGGCGCGGGTGTGCGTCTCGCGCAGGGAGGGCGCCGCCTGCGCACGAACCGAAAAGATCGACGCGACTTTCGGCCACTCGTCATTCAACGCGTCAAACTGGCGGCTGAATTCGGCGCCGTCGATTCCGGCACGGCTGGCCGTCGCCCCTAACGCCAGCAGGTCCTCCTGGTAGATCTCCGACCCAGCCAGCACCGTCGCGACCGCGCCGACCAGGTGCAACAGCCGAGCGATCTTGACTTCGCGGTTTTCCTCAGCAGACGGGACTTCGCTTATCGCGTCCTGACAGCGCACCGCGTGGCAATAAACGTCGGCCAGGCGCCAGTCGGTGAGCATTTCGGCGGTGAGTTCGTTCTGGTCGATGCCGAATTCACGCCGCTCCAGTTCCGCCAGGCTCGCCGACGGCGCCGTGCGGGCGTGATCGAGCACTGCGTCATAGGCGCTGCCAAACGCGGTCGCCAGGGCCAGACGCCCGACCCGGCTGAGCAGTCCGATCGTGAAGGCCTCGTCCGCAGCGCAACAGCCGAAATGATGGGCCAGGTTCCGCGCCGCGACGCCCCGCGCCAGAGACTCCGCCCAGAACCGCTCGAAGTCGAACGACTGGGAGACGCTCTTGCGGCTCGCGCCGAGCAGCGAAACGCCCAGCGCCAGGTTCTTGACCGTTCGCAGGCCAAGCAGCCTCACGGCCAGCGAGAGCGACGCGACGGCGCGGGATACTCCGGCGAGCGGCGAATTGACCAGCTTGAGCAGTTGCGAAGCAATGGCCGGGTCGGCTTCCACGGCGCGCGTGACCTGCTCGATGGTGCTGGCCGGATCGTCCACCATGCGCATCAGCTCCAGCGCCACGCCGCTGGGCGACGGTAGCTTGCCGCTCGACTTGATCTTTTCGTAGATGGACCGGCTCATATCCGCCTCATGCCGTGCTGCGTGTCAATCCGGCGCGCCGCATGCTGCTCCAGCGGCGACAGTCCGTCTCTCTTGGCGCTTCGGAACATGGTCAAGGACGCCGGCGATCAGGTTCGCTTTCTTGATGGGCTTCGTGAGATAGCCATCGCATCCCGCGGCCAGGCACTTTTCCAACTCCCCGCCCATCGCGTGCGCCGTGAGCGCGACGACCGGCCGGCGATAGCCCTTGGCCCGCAGGAGCCGGGTGGCTTCGTAGCCATCCATGATGGGCATTTGCATGTCAATTAGAACGATGTCGTACGGAGCGGATTGATCGACCGCCTTCCACACGCACTCGACCGCCGCGCGCCCGTTCTCCGCGACATCGACGGACGCGCCCGCTTTGCTCAGCATGTAAGAAATCAGACGCTGGTTGTCCGGCCCGTCTTCAGCCAAGAGGATTCGCAGGTCCTTGAGCGGTTCGGGATGCTCGCCCCCCGGCGTCGCCGCCGCCGGCGCGGAGGGGTCCTCCATGTCAACATGGATCGCCCGGGCGGGATCCGCGAGCATGACCACGCCCTCGAGCGGTCCTGCCTCAACCGTGACGCGCATCGTCGTTCCTTCGCGCGGCGCCGTCGCGGCGATTTCGATCTCGCCGCCCAGCATCTCGGCCAGCCGCCGGCTGATGGTCAGTCCCAACCCGGTGCCGCCGAAGCGGCGGGCCGTGCTCGAATCCCCCTGCGTGAACGGCTGGAAGAGCGTCGCGGCCTGCTCCGGCGTCATGCCGATGCCCGTGTCGATCACATCGAATTGGATGTGCGGCGAAGGGGCGTTCACCAGGCGCGTCACCAGGCGGACGCCGCCCTGCTCGGTGAACTTGATGGCGTTGCCCACGACGTTGATGAGAATCTGGCGCAATCGAAGCGGATCACTCTGAATGGACTCCGGCAGCGGCCCGTCCGGTTCGATGCGGAAGTAAATTCTCCGCTCGTCGGCGCGCACGTGCATGAGCGACGCGACCTCGGCCAGCACGTGGCAAGGCGAGCACCTCGTCCGCTCGACGGCGAGCTTGCCCGCTTCGACCTTGGAGATGTCGAGAATGTCGTTGATCAGGCCCAGCAGGTGCTCCCCGTTCCGCTGAATCGTGCGAAGCGCGTTCAGCCGCCGCTCGGGCGCTTGCGCGAGGTCCCCGTCTTCAAGCAACAGCTCCGCGAACCCGAGGATGGCGGTCATCGGCGTGCGAATCTCGTGGCTCATGTTCGCGAGGAACTCACTCTTGGACTGACTCGCGGCGTGGGCGGCCTCGCGCGCCCGCACCAGCGCTTCCTCCGCTTCCTTCTGAACCGTGATATCGAGGAGAATCCCGCGGCATTTCCTCTGGCCATCCGCCCCGCGGCCCACGGACACCAGGTCGTCCACCCAGATCACGCGCCCATCCGCGCACACCGCCCGGTACTGGAGGCGGTGGTCCTTGTCGGCGCGAGTCGCCTCGGCGCAGTCGGAAATCACCCGCTCGCGGTCCTGCGGATGCAGCATGCGCCCGAAGAACCCGTCCGTCAGCCAGTCGTCGAGGTGGTAGCCCAGGCTCGCCGCCTGCGGCGACACGTACGTAAAAACGCCGCGCTCCGGATCGAACTCCCACGCGACGATGTTGGTCCCTTCAATCAGCAGCCGCCACTGCTCTTCCTGCGCCGCCAGCTTCTCTTCGGCCGCCTTGCGATCGGTGACATCCACGCACGCGCCGACGTGCCCCAAGAATACGCCCTCCGGCGTCACGCGCGGAACGCCGCGGCCGAGAATCCAGCGATACGCGCCGTCGTGCCGGCGGACCCGGCACTCGGAGTCGACCGGTTGCCGATCACGCACGGCGATTCGCATGGACTCCGCGAGCTGCGGGAGATCGTCCGGATGAATGGTCTCGGTCCAGCCGGCGCCCTGCTGCGATTCGGCCGATCGCCCGACTAATTCGTGCCAGGACCGGCTCGTGTACGTGCATGCACCACGCTCGTCCGTCTCCCAGATCATCATCGGCGCGGCGTCGGCCATCAGACGGAAGCGCGCCTCGCTCTGACGCAGTCGTTCCTCGATCCGCTTCTGCTCGGTGATGTCCGTTCGAACGGCGATAAGCTCGTGAATCTTTCCGGACTCATCCCTCAGGCCGGCGGCCGTGGCATCCACCCAATAGATCGCGCCGTCCTTGGCGCGGTTGCATACCTCGCTTCGCCATACGTCGCCGCGAAGAACGGTCGACCACATTTCGGCCCAGAACGCCTGCGGATGCTGACCCGAATTAATGAGGCGATGCGTCTGACCTATCAACTCTTCGCGCGAGTACTTGCTGACCTCGCAGAACTTGTCATTAGCGTACGTGATCCGCCCCTCCAGGTCCGTGGTCGTCACGATGGAGTGCTTGTCGAGCGCGAACTTGTAGGCCGCCAGCTCCCTCAGCGCTTCCTGCGCCCGCTGTGCGGCCTGCTCGAGGCGTTCGTTGAGCGACACCAGCTCCTGCTGCCGCGATTCGAGCGCGCCGTTCGCCTCCTTGAGCCTGCGCGATTCGACTTCCAGCTCGGCGGTCCGCTCACGTACGCGCTGCTCAAGCTCAGTGTTCATTCGGCGCAGCGCGCCGCTGTGCCGCTGCGCCAGGCGAACACCAATGCACGCCGCAACAGCCAGCACCCCCACCGAAAAATAGGCGGCCGTGGCGGACTGGATATCGGACGCGCGTGTTACGCGTATGCCGACACAAAGGAGCACAACGACGGTCAGAATGATCGCGTAGGCGAAGTTCCTGCGGTGAAAGAGGGCGTAGCTGCGCATCGGCTGCATCGTTCTCTGCACGCCGGTCCGGGCCTTTCCCCGGGCGGACCGGTAATCCATGCGACGGTCGCGTTCTGCGCGCGGTGCGGTCTCGCCGTCGAGAAGCGCCGACCCGCGCGTTGTAGATTCATCGCGTGCTTTGGGAACGAGGATAAGTTAGACGGCGATGCGAACCCCGCTCTAACCGAGCCGCGCTCCATCCGAGCCGCGACCGTGAGGGAGCGGACCCCGTGCATGCCGCTTGCTCACGCGCGCGACGGTTGACGGGTGGAATGAACAGCATGGTGGCATGCTCTCGCGGTACTCCGCGTGAGCATGCGCTGCACACAGAAAACGCCGCTTGCTCACGGCCGCGGCTCGAATCGCGCCAGCGGGTCGCTACGGCAGCGGCGGATTCCGCAGGCGGACGAACTCCGCCTTCGACGGAATCGCCCCCGGCAATCCCGACGCGTGCGTGCCGGTGCAGATGAACAGCATGTACCACGCCGGGGGAGCGATGTTCGGGTTGCTCGGCGGAATGATCCGCAGCCGGCCGGTCGAGGGGGTGATGCTGTAGTCCAGGTCGATCATCCGCTGCGTCACGTCCATTGAATGCGTCGCCGAACCGGGCCGGATCAGGCGCACGGCCGTGACGCTCGCCCCGACCGGCACAGAAAAGTCGATCGAAAACGACGAGCCATAGTAGATTTCCGAGTTCGGCGGCAACGAACTGGCGACGATCTGCGGTCGCTGTGCGGGCATGCCGCAGTAGGCCGGCGAATAGATCTGGCAGCGGGCGCCGTAATTCTGATACACCGGTGTGTGCGGCTGCAGCCCCATGAAGATCGAACCTTCATAGGTCAATACGCCGGAGGAGTGGTAGCCAAATTTGATCGCGCCGACGATCGGATCCGGAACGGCGGCATTGGATGCATCGGTGCACCAGGAATTGGCCTGTGGGTCGTAAATGTCTACGCTGCTGTCGACTGGAACCGTCGTGCCGCTGCCGTCGGGGAATCGTTGCCCGATTGCAGCCAGCCTGCCGTCCGGCAGTCCTATGATGTAGAAGTGGTTTCTCCACGTCGGCATCGGCCCGATGTCCGTCCAGCTTGCGGTCGCGCCATCGCTCAGGTTGATTCGGTAGGCTTTCCTCAGCGGGTACTCCGCCGCGCCCTCAATCGGCTGCACCCGGCCGGCCTTGATGACCTCTTCTTTGAGCGTGAATGCGGGAGCCTCCGGATCCCGGCGGTAGTAAATGGCCGCCGCCCCGCCTTGCAGATCCGTTGAACCGCCGTACAGTGTCCAGACGCCGGAAGGCAGCAGCTTGCGGCTGCAAATCGTGCCGTTGGGGCAGTTTTCGAGGCTGCCAAATTCCCAGTCTGCCGCGTAACCTCCTGCATAGAATAGACTTCCGTCAGACACCTGAAATATGTGCGGGTAGAAGCTGGTGTTGAACGGGTTCGTCCCGGTGCGGTACTCGGCCGTCTTGAGCGGCTCGAATTTCCAGGTGAGCGGGTCGGTCAGCGCTGGAAATACCCGCAACGGAACGTACGCGTTTCCCCAGCGCCCGTCGCAGCGCAGGCAGGGGGCCGGTGGATCAACGACGGGCTGCGTGCTACATTCGCCCACGAGGCAGCGACAGGGACCGTCAACTACAAGGACTTCGCCATTGCCACGATGTACGACGGTCGGATAATATCGTGACACGCTGTGCAGGGATTCGTCTCCGCAGGCAAGCGAGGGGTCGTCCGGAATCGGATTGCCGCCGTTGTCCGCACAGAAGTTGTCCTCGGAGTGGTCCCAACATTCCGTAATCCCGGGAGCAAAGTTGCCGACGGGGCCAAGCGCGTTGGGCAGGTTGATGTCATACACGGACGTGTACTTCGGCAGCGGCAGCGTCGGCAGCGGAACCTCGCAGCAGTAGGGTGTGCCGCCTGCGATGTAAACCCTTCCGTCTGAAAGAGTTGTGTGACCGCTGCAGAAGATCTGATGTCGGGGAATCCCCTCGGGGGGCGGACTCAGTAGGGCACCCTCCCTGACCAAACGGAATGTTGGCGGATCTGCGAACGGGTCGATGAGAAGCACGTCCGGCCATCCGCCCTGGAGCGTGTGCTGCCCCCAAGCCAGAATTCGGCGGTCGTGGAGAGCCGTAATGTGAATCATGTGGCAGGCGTATTGGAACGACCCGCCGGAGGTCAGGACGCAGGGGCTGCCCTCACCGGGCGTTCCATTACCTTCGACACCGGACGCACAGGGGATGACCGGCACGCTCCATTGCCCCACGGTTGGACACGCGCCCTGAGCCGCCGCGGGTAACGGCGGGATCAGAGCAAGAATTCCGATCACCGACAGAAGACAACAACACAATCGCCACGCGGGCATGTGACACCTCCAGTGAGCCGAGGCGCACCCGTTCGAGCACTCGCGCGAACGATCAGGTGCGTCTTGGCGAACGCATCATCCTCCCGCCCAGCATGCCGGCCAGTGCTCCGATTACCATCATTCCTGCCGTTCCCGGTTCCGGCACGTAGATCGCCATCGAATCGCCAAATTCGAGCGCATAGCCCGGCGGAAAGTTGTCGTAAAGGCTGTCGAGTTGAGTCCAGTTCCCACCTTCCAGCCCGATCCGCTGAATTGTGCTACCGGAGGTCATATACAGGAAGGTCCCATCCGGCGATACACGCAACGTCTGGTGAAGCCACGCGACGCCGGGCATCCAGGGTGCGATATTCCGCCCGGTCGACGCGTCCTCGTTGTCGAAGCGCCACAGACCGCTCCCCGGGGGGCCTTCGCTGGTCATCACGAAGATGTTCCCCGTTGTGTCGATTGTCATAGTTGCAATCGGAGCCGGGACGTACGAGAAGTAGCTCCCGGTGCCGGCCGGGGAGAAACGCAAAATATCGACCCGCTGGTATCCGGCCCGGGCGTAGTAAAGGTCCCCAGACGGGCCGAAATCCAAGTATCCCGCCCCGTCAATCCCGTCCGCCGCATCGGCAAATGTCGTAGGCGGACCGCCTGCCGCGGGATAACGCAGGATCGACGACGTGCCGTTGTTCACAACGTAGTAATCCCCGTTCGGGCCGTAGGTTACGCCGTGTGGCAGGCTCACACCGTCCGCCGAGCTGAGCGCGATGGTCGCATTTCCATCGCCGTCAAGCTCGTACACGCGCGACGCGCCGTAAAACCCCGCCCGCAGCCGCTGACCGTCCGGCGTGAACTCCAGGCTGGTCAGCCCCGCCCGATGCGGCGAATGCCAGAACGGGCGCGAGTTGCCCGTCAGCGGGTCCCACTCGTAGATCATGTCATTGTTGATCCCGCCCTTGAACCACCAGCCGCCCACATACAGCCGGCCGGGAATGAACTCGGCCCGCGCCGCCGCGACCGCCGACAGGGCCAGCGACCCCACGATCACGCCGATCGCCACACGCGCAGACTGACCACGGTGACAAAACCGCATAGGAACACCCGACACTGCCGGCCTCATGCGACGCAACGACGATGACTTGGCGTTTCAGTCTGAGCCGCCGCGGACCACGACGATCAACACCCGATGTTCGTAGTGTAGCTCAAAAAAAAAAAAAACGCAAGAAAAAACCGAACAAGGTGAGGGAGCGGACCCCGTATGCCACTGATGCGCAGCCGCCGCCCTCACACGCTCAACGCAAACTGCGTCTGGCACAGGCTCACATAGAATGGACAGGTCTGCAGCAGTTCATCGTGCCGCCCCACGGTCACCACGCGCCCGTCATTCAGCACCACGATCTGGTCCGCCCGCGCGATCGTGCTGAAGCGATGGGCGATCACGATCGTCGTCCGCCCCGCCGTCACGTCCTCCAGCGCTTCCTGAATCCGCCGCTCCGATTCGCTGTCAATCTGGCTCGTCGCCTCATCCAGAATCAGGATCGGCGGGTCACGCAGGATCGCCCGCGCGATCGCGATCCGCTGCCGCTGGCCGCCGGAGAGCGTGCGGCTGTTGATGCGGGCGCCGTAGCCGGTGGTGGTCTGGTGGTCGGTTTCGATCACCAGGTCGCGGACGAATTCGTGCACGTGCGCCAGCCGCGCCGCCTGGACGATGGCCTCGTCCGAGACGCCGTTGGCGCCGTACGCGATATTGTCACGGACCGTCCCGGAGAAGATCACCGAATCCTGCGTGACCAGGCCGATCTGCGTGCGCAGCCAGTCCAGCGGCATGTCGGCGATGTCGGCGCCGTCGATCAGCACCCGGCCCGCGGACGGCGGGTGAAAGCGCAGCAGCAGCGAGACCAGCGTCGTCTTGCCCGATCCGTTCGGACCGACCAGCGCCACCACCGAGCCCTTCTCAACCCGCAGGCTGACGTTCTTCAGCACGCTCCGATGCGGATTCGACGGGTATGCGAAGCTGACGTTCTCGAACTCAATCGCGTCCCGCAACGCGCCCGCCGGCGGCGCAGCGGCCGCGCGCGGACTGATCTCCTCCGGCGGCAGATCCAGCAGGTCGAAGAGCCGCTTCGCTGAAATCTCGGCCTGCTGAAGGCGATTGTTCACATTGCCCATCTTGCGAACCGGGTCGAACAGTCCGCCCAGACAGACGACCGCGGCGAAAAACAAGTGCGGCTCGAGGTCCTGCGCAAAAACCCGGCTGCCGCCATACATGACGAAGGCGGCCACGCCCAGCACCGCAAGCGTCTCCAGAGCCGGGTTCGTGGCCGCGTCCACCAGCTCGATATGGCTCTGCGCCCGCGTGAGCTGGCGGCCTTCGCCTTCGAAGCGGCGGCTCTCCGCGTCCTGCATGTTGTACGCTTTCACGATGCGAATGCCGGACAGCTTCTCGCCGAGCTGATCCAGCAGCCGGCCCCAGGATTGTGACGCTTTCTTCTGGGCCTTTTTCACGGCCCGCCCGAACACGCGAATGACCACCATGCCGATCGGCAGGCCCAGGAGCGCCACGAGCAGCAGCTTCCAGTCGATGAACAGCGTCAGCACGAACACGCCCACCGCCTTCATCGGCTCGCGAATCACTTTGCCGAAGAGCGTCGTCAGCCCGACTTCCAGCTTCCCGATGTCGGTCGCGAAGCGCCCCAGCGTGTCGCCCGGCGGCTGGCCGCTGTGCCAGTCGATCGGCAGGCGCATCACGTGCGACGCGAGCTGCGTCCGCAAGTCGTGCATCGCCGACTGAACCGCGACCCCGACCATCCCTTCATTGGCAAAGCGGCACACACCCGAGAGCAGCGAGACAAGGATCAGCCCGCCCATGACGATGCCCAGCGTATTCAGACGCGACGCGGGATCGCGCCCCTGCGGCAGCCAGGCCGCCGCCGAGCGCGCCAGGCTCGACCACCAGTGATAGGAGCGCAGCCGCAGCTTCAATTCAACCCGCGCGTCGTCGGCGCGCTCGATCGCGACGGCTTCAAGGTCCTTTGATTCGTGCTCCGTGATGAAACGCATCACCTGGTACGAGCTCATCCGCGCGCCGCCGATGCCGGTGATGCGGTCGCCGTCGTGCAGCACCTTGACGCTGCGCGAGTCGGGTCGGACGTGCTCGAGCAGCAGCCCGCGCGGATCATCCGGAATGTCCGCCGCAACCACCACGCTCAGCCGCCGCTGCGTTTCGCTGCGATCCAGCCAGTCGGCCAGCGTCTCGTGCTCCGCGAAGATCACCTTGAGCAGCGGGGCGACGCTCGAAATGCTGAACGTGTAGAAGACGCTCACGCCAAGAGCGGCTAGCAGTCCTATAAGCATGAAGCCGCGGTGCCGCGCGAGGTACCCCATGCCGCGGCGGAAGTTCGGAAGCCATCCCTGGCGACGGGAATCGGATTGCATCGTCGGGTATCATACGCCAAACCCCGCACCGTGGGGAGCATCGGCGTCTCGCCGGTGCGCCCTAGGTGTGCCCCGAAAACCAGACAAGCCTGCTGGCTTGTCCGCACCCGCCGCGCCGAGCGGCGGGTTGACGTTCGGGAGTATTGGCGGCGGCGCGTTGTGGGTTGGCGCCAAACGCCGTGGGCACCTCAACCCGCCGCTTGGCGCGGCGGGTTCGGAAAGAAGAGCCGCCCGGCAGGATTAATGGAGCACCCCCTGTTTTTTGGAGGGGACGGCACCGGCGCGACTCCGACGCTCCCCGAGTCGAACCGCCGCGCCGCCGCCGGCGTAAACAACGGTGCATCGTCTCGCCCCGCAGGAGCCAGCCTTGGATCGCGAAATCAGCCTCTCCGGACCCGATATCAGCGAAGCCGAAATCCGCGCCGTCGTCGACGTGATGCGCTCTCCGCGCCTCTCCCTCGGTCCGAAGGTGCCCGAGTTCGAGCAGGCCTTCTGCGACCGCCTCGGCGTCAAACACGCCGTCGCCTGCAACAGCGGCACCTCCGGCCTGCACCTGGTCTGGAAGGCCCTCGGCATCGTCCCGGGCGACGAAGTCATTACCACGCCGTTCTCGTTCATCGCCTCCAGCAACAGCATCATGTTCGACGGCGGCAAGCCGGTCTTCGTCGACATCGATCCGCACACATGGCAGATCGACCCTGCCCGCATCGAAGCCGCCATCACGCCGCGGACGCGGGCGCTGCTCCCGGTCGACGTCTTCGGCGCCACGCCCGACATGGACGCGATCAACGCCCTCGCCCGCAAGCACAACCTGCGGGTCATCGAAGACAGTTGCGAAGCGCTCGGCACGGCCTACAAGGGCCGCCCCGCCGGCACGCTCGCCGAGGCCGGCGTCTTCGGCTTCTATCCGAATAAGCAGATCACCACCGGCGAAGGCGGCATGATCGTCACGAGCGACGACGCCATCGCCGCGCGCGTCCGCTCCTACCGCAACCAGGGTCGCGACCCCGACGCCGGGTGGCTGGCGCACGCGCGCCTCGGCTACAACTTCCGCCTGCCTGACATCAACTGCGCCGTCGGTGTCGAGCAGATGCGCCGCCTGGATGAGATTCTCGCCCGGCGCACCCGCGTCGCCTCCTGGTACCTCGAGCGACTTCGCGACGAACGCCGCGTCACGCTGCAACGCGTCCCCGCCGACGTGAAGCTGAGTTGGTTCGTCATGGTCGTCCGGCTGAATGACAACTACGCCCAGGCCGACCGCGACCGCATCCTGCGGCAGCTCTCCGAACGAAAGATCGGCGTCAACAACTACTTCACGCCGATTCACCTGCAGCCCTTCTACCAGAAAGACCTGGGCTACAAACCGGGCGATTTCCCGCTCACGGAGGCGCTCTCCGCGCGCACCATCGCCCTGCCCTTCCACAACCACCTGAGCGAGGCGGACGTGGATCACGTCGTCCGAGTCTTCCGCGGATTATTGTAGAAGCTGTTTCACAGCCCTTTCCGAGCCGCGCGCGTAAGCAAGCGGTTCTTCAAGCCTCCGCTCCTTGATCGCGGCTCGGGAAAGACAACGGGCAAGCCTCCGCTCCCTCACGGTCGCGGCTCGGAAAAACTCACCGCCGCCGCCATGCCGCCGCTGCGATCACCAGCAGCGCCATCGTCCCCGGTTCCGGAATCACTGTCAGAAATACCGGCCCGTCCCCCGATACGCCCGCCGCTGCGAATTCTCCCAGAAAGGCGCCCGTCTGCCCGTCATACTTAAGGATGTTGTCATTCGTCGCAGACGTGACGTAGAGAACGCCATCCGGCGCGAAGACCATTCCGACCGGCGTGTCCAGCCCCCCCGCGCCCGACGCTACGAAAAAGCCCTGCGAAGCGAACGTGGTCGCGTTGAACCGGCGAACGGCGTCCAGCGATTCGCTGGTCACGTACACCACGCCGTCGCGAAACTCCATCACCCGCGGCCGGCCGACTGCAAACGAATTCAGGAACGCGCCCGACTGACCGTCGTAGCGGCAGATGCGGTTGCTGTTGTAGCTCGGCACCCACAGATGACCGTCCGGGCCGAACGTCGTGCCGTTGTCCGGCCCGCTGAGCTGGCCGCTGAAAGGCGCGACGAACTCGCCCAGCGGCGCCCCCGTCTGGCCGTCGTATTTCAGCACCGAGTGCAACCCGAAGCTGGGCACATACAGGTGCCCGTCCGGGCCCCAGGTCATGCCGGTCGGCTGGAGCAGTCCGCCGCTGCCCGACGCAACGAAATCGTCGATGTAAGCGCCGCTGCCGGGGTCGTAGCGCTGAATGCTGTGGCTGCCTTCGCTGGCGACGTAGAGCAGTCCGTCCGGCCCCAGCCGCGCGGCCAGCGGTCCGTCCAGCCCGACGCCGGTTTGCAGCGTGCCCAGGTACTGCCCGGTCGCCAGGTCAAACCGTGAAACCGTGTCGGAAAAGAAATTGCACACCAGCAGTTGCTCGGCCGCCGCGCTGGCGGCCGTCACGTGCGCCAGCGCAAGACCGACCACGAGAACCAAGCCCAGAAGAACTCCGCGTCGCATCTTCATTCCTCCTTCGTTCGGCCTGACCGTCCCGCACGGCCGGGCGTTCTGTAGTGGCGAATCAATGCCAGCTTGCCGACCGACGTCGGCGATTCAAATCGCTGCATCCGCGCGCTCAACTCGCGCAGTTCGCCGGCGCTGGCGCCGGCGGCGAGGGCGCGGCGCAGCGCAGCGAGCACAAAGTCCGAACTGATCCCCGTGAAGAACGTCCACGCCATCAGCGGACTGGCGCTCCACACGGCGTTCTGAAGCGTCGTCCCGTCGTCCGACAGCAGCGCGTGCACGAACTCGCGGCCGTCGACGGTCAGATAGAGCCACTGGCCGGGGCCGGTCGTCAACGCCGACAGTCCGCGCGGATCGATCACGAGCTCAACGCCGGGCAGCGCCGCCGGCTCGAACGCCTTCACGCCGACCGCAACGCCGCGCGCCGCGGTCGCCACCAGGTCGTCCGCCAGAGCCCCCAGCGGCGCCGGACACGCGCTGGTGAGAACAAACTGCTCCGCCGCCGCCAGCATGCGCCGGCAGCGTTCCAGCAGTTGATCACGAGATTGAATCTGGTAGACGCGGTCGTCGATTGCGTCGCTGGACAGGTCCGCCAGCGCAATCGCCGCGGCGGCGCGACTCGCGGCGGCCTTGCGTTCGAGGCGCGCAAGCAGCTCGGCGATAGGCACGGCGCGCGTGACACGGGTGTCGGCGTCCTGGGCGCTGAGGACGGCGCCTTTTGCTTCGAGTGCCTCGACTGCCTTGTAGACGTTCCCGACCGGGCGGCCGATGGCCTGGGCGATGCGGTATCCGGTCGCCGGGCCTTCCTGCAGAAGGAACGCGTACATCTCGGCTTCAAGCGTTGTAAAACCAAGCTCTACAAGCGCTTGTATGTGTTTCAGGCCAGTTGACAATGATTATTCCTATGAAGGAATAATACACAGGCGGGAGACTCAGATCAAGACGGACCGGCGGACGGGCTGGGTGGAGACAGACAACTACTGGCGTTCGCCGGCAGGGCCGTTTTTCGGAACCCGCCGCGCCAAGCGGCGGGCTGACGATCGAAAGCGAGCCGCGTCCCACTGAAACCGAGCCGCAAGCGCAAGCGCGCGGGCGTTTTCAGGTCGCATGACACTCGCAGAAATGCCCGCGCGCTCGCGCTTGGGGCTCGGATTGCGCACTCCGCCGAAACGGTCACTTGCCTCACCGAACGCCGCGCTTCGCAATGAACGTGCATCGGGCTGCGGTTTCCGGTAGAATCAGGATCTCGCGGGCCTGTCGCGGCGTTTTTTTTCGAGGAGTTACCCAGATGATTCTCCGTTCTCGTAATCTGAGCGCTGCTGCCGCGCTCGCGCTGTTCCCCGGTGCAACGGCCTGCCTCGCGCAGACCACCCATGACGTGCAGGTCTTGAACTTCCGCTTCGTCCCATCCACCGTGCAGGTTCTGCCGGGCGATACGGTTCGCTGGACCTGGCTGACCGGGTCGCACACGATTACCTCGGGCGTCGATTGCACGCCGGACGGCCGGTTTGACATGCCCATGAACAGTCTTAATACGATGCAGACCTACGTCATCCCGGCGGACGCGCCGCCGACGATCCAGTACTTCTGCATGCCGCACTGCATCGGAGGCATGGACGCCCTGATCCAGGTTCTCGATCCATGCGCGGGCGTGGTGTGCGCCGACGCCAATTGCGACGGGATCGTGGACATCCTGGACATCAACGCCTTCATCCTCGCTGTGCAGAGTCAAACGGCGTGGGAAGCGATGTTTTCGTGCGATTACCTGTGCGCCAACGATGTGAACGGCGACAGCGGCGTCGATGTGCTGGACATCAACTCGTTTGTTGATGCGGTCAACGCGGGGGCGTGCCAGTAGGACCGGCGCGGGGCGATGGGGCGCTGCGCGCCGGGATTTTTCCGCCGCGCGGCGCCCCCGCTTTTCAACTCAGAACGCGAAGCGCAAGCGAGCGCCCACCGCAACGTGCGCTCGCTTGCGCTTCGCGTTCCGAAACGCGGCGCCAACGCGCGCACTTTTCTATTCGTCTTCCGATTCGCCGTCGCGCTGGCGAAGCTTGTCGCGCAGGCGAGCGGCCGACTCGAAGTCCTCGTTTTCGATCGCTTCTTCGAGCTGCTCGTGAAGCGTCTTGCCGATTCCGTAGTCGCGCCGCAAGTTGCGGGCCAGGTCGCGCAGGAAGGTGACGCCCGGGTCGCGTCGACGCTCATCCTCGTCAGCGCCCAGCTCTCCCAAAAGCCGCTCCATCGCCGCGGCGCCGTTCTCCGCTTCGTCCACCGCGTCTTCCACGTGGTCTTCGAGCACCAGCAACTGAACCGTCAGCCGGCCGCGGTTAAACACCAGCGTGGGCCGCAGCGTCCACGGGCCGCCGCCGCGATGCTCATCCAGCAATTCCAGCGCCCGCAGGCACGTATCGCAGTCGCGCACCGCGCGGACCAACGCCGAACGCGCGCCGCCCGGATCCTGTCGCTTCAGCGAATCTTCGGCGACGGCGGTGAGCGCCAGACGGCGGTAGTTAGTCTGGAACAGCTCGCGCTCCAGCTCCTGCCAGTCGGGCGGGCCGGGCGCCGGACCCATCAGGCGAACTTCGTGCTCGATGAAAGTCAGGGCGGCGTCAAAACCGCGGTAGCGGGCGCCGTCGGGCCGCCCGTCGGGGAACATCTGCATCACGCCCAGGTCCACGCGCAACTGGATCAGCTCGATGCCGTCGCGCCCGATGATCGTCCGGGCTGAGACTTCGCCGGGCGTCGCCGCCCAGTCATCCAGAAGTTCGTTCAGGTCGAGCGTCATGAAGTCCTCCGCCGTCCAGTGGAGTATCGACCCATGCCCCGCGGCGCTGAAATGAACGAGGAGCGGCCGATAACAGCCGTCTCGGGCCGGACCGCGGGGCGATTCCCCTCGCGCCCGCCAAGCGCGTTAGAATCCCGCCACCATGCGAGCTTACTTTCAGAACATCTACCGCGCCGTGGCGACCGCGCTGGTCGGAATGCGCATCACGCTGCGGTATCACTTCGCCAAGACGATCACACTTCAGTATCCCGACGCCCCGCCGGCCCTCCAGCCGCGCTATCGCGGGTTCCACTTCTTCGAGATCGAGAAGTGCATCGGCTGCGACATGTGCGCCAAGGCGTGCCCGGTCGACTGCATCTACATCGAGAAGAGCGGTCCGCGAAAAATCGAGAAGGAATCGGGCATCGCCCGCGGCGGGGCGCTGCAGCGCTTCGCGATCGACTACGCCAAGTGCATGTTCTGCGCGCTGTGCGTCGAGCCCTGCCCGACCGACTGCATCCACATGGGCGACGTACACGACATGAGCGGCTTCGATCGCAACAGCATGGTGGTGGAATTCACCGAGCTGGCCAAGCAGGGATTGCAGACCGTGCAGCCGCTCTGGATGCAGCGGCCCGACGCGGAGCTGCCGCCCTGGGCCGCGGAGCGGAAGCGCAAATGGCTCGAGCAGGGCGCGCCGCTGCGCGACGAGATGGTCAAGGCGCTGCAGGACAGCACCCCGCCCAAACCCCCCAAGCCGGCCGCGCCCGCGAAAACCGAGCCGGCCTGAATCGCTCGGAACGTGCGGCTGAGTCTATTTGCACCGGGAGCCACGCGTGCGCGTGCTGCTGATCATGCTCGCGGCCTGCCTGGCGCTGGCGGGCGTTCTGACGGCGCGGCTGGCGAGCGGGTGGAAGCAGGCCCGGCCTGCTGCGACCGCGGGCATGCCAAATGGGGCGTACCGAGGCGCTGAGGTCGGCGCGATCAGCGAATCAAGTGCAAACACGGCGGCGCCAACGCGCTCCGAAACGCGCTGGGCCGAAAACGACCGCCAGCCGGGGGATCGCCGCGCGACGCCGGCCGCCCCGCCGGCATCGGCGATGAGCGACCAGGCGTTGCAGGCCGCCCTGGCCGACGCAATCGCTCGATCGGACTTGGAGCAGGCTGTTGATTTCGCCACGGAGCAGGCGGTGCGGCGCCCGGACGATGCCGCCGCCGGCTTCGAGCGCGCCGCGCTGCTGATGCGTTGCCGGCGATTCGCCGATGCGGACGCCGTGCTTCGGCGTGTGCTCGAACTTGATCCGGCTCATGATCGGGCGCGATTCGACCTGGCCATCGCCTGCCAGGTGCGCGGCCAGCTCGGCGAAGCGCGCGATCTGTGGAACCGCTTCCTCGCCGCGCATCCCGACGACGCCGAGGCCCGCGCACATCGCGGCGAAGCGCTGCTCGATCTGCACGACTGGGGCGCGGCCGCGGCGGATTTCGCCTGGCTGGCGCGGCGCGATCCGGCGGACGCGGCGGCGGCGCTGAACCTGTCATTGGCGCTCGAGCAGCTCGGCCGCGGTGCCGAAGCCATCGCCGTCCTGACGCAGCGAATCGAACGGCGACCGAGCGACGTGCGGCTCATGAATCGCCTGGCGACGCTGGAATGGTCCGACAGCGGCGGCGACCAGCACAGCGCCGCCGCCCGCCGCGCGGCGGAGTGGTGCCGGCGGTCGCTGGCGCTGGTTCCGGGCCAGCCGGCGATCGTTGAGTTGCTGGGCCAGATCGTCCCCAAATGAAGTCGGCCGACAGCCGCGGGGAGTGCGGGCTTCCAGCCCGCCGGGGCCCGCCGCGCGCGCCGTCTACTAGCCCGCATATTTCATCAGTTGTCGCTTGGGCTGCCGGTTGCTGTGCGTTCGGGTTGGCGTGGGTTGTTTGTGTGGTTTGAGCGGTTTTGGCGCGCAGCGCCCCCTTACCCCCGGTCGCGATTCGGGCTGTTGGGGGCTACGCCGGGGCGGGTCGCCGGGGCGGGCCGGTGCGTAGGCGGGCGAGGATGCGGGCGAATAGTTCGTGCAGGGGATAGGCGCTCGACAGGTGCAGCACGACTCGCCGAACGCTGGTGACGATCCGCGCGGCGACCTTGAAGAGCCTGAGCCGGATGGTGTCGGTCTGGGCCTGCGCCAGTTCGGTGTCGAGCAGCGCGGTGCGGCGCAGGTGCTCGACCAGCACGTAGGCGGCGCTCGACAGCAGCAGCCGGAATTGATTGGCGATGAACGCGTGGCAGCTGGTTCGGTCGGCGAACAGCATGAGCTGCTGCTCCTTGATGCGATTCTCCATCTCGCCGCGCTGCGTGTAGAGGTCGTCGTAGATCTGCTGCGGACGGCGATCGATGAGGTTGGTGACCACGAAGCGGACGTTCGGGCCTTGCGGCAGATGTTCGGCCTTCACGATCACGCGCCGCGCGCGATCCCAGGTCTGCGCGGCGTACTCGAATTCGTGGAAGTTGCGCACCTTCTGATTCGCGGCCTCGAATTGTGCCTGGGCCGCCGCCATCCACGGTGCGACCTGTTTTTCGAGCGTTTTGTTGCGCGCCAGGCCCAGCACGTACTGCACGTCGTGCCGGTCGCACCAGCGCATCAGCCGCCAGCGGCAGAAGCCCGAATCGCCGCGCACGATGATCCGCACCGCCGGCCAGACCTGCCGCAGCCGCGTCACCAGCAGCTTGAGAATCGCGGCGCTGTGCAGAGCCGCATCGATGTTGCTGGGCCGCAGATAGCTGACCAGCAGCCGATCGCCGCAGAACACGTACAGCGGCAAAAAGCAGTAGCAGTCGTAAAAGCCGTGAAAGAAGCGGCCGTCCTGTTTGCCATGCAGCGGGTCGTGCGTGGCGTCGAAGTCCAGCACCAGTTCCGCCGGGGGCGCGTCATACGACGCGATGAACTGCCCGACCAGCGCCGCCGCCAGACGCCCCAGCGCTTTGCGATCGACGCGATTCTCCAGCCGGCACAGCGTCGGCGCGCTGGCCAGCGGCGCCGCGGCGTCAGGCGTCTGCTCGGCCAGAACCGCAAACAGCGGATCGCTGCGCAGCGTGGCGTGATCGTTCAGATCTTCGTAGCCCAGCGCGATGCCGAAAATCCGCTGCGCCAACATCGTCCGCTGCGCATGCACAATCTTCGCCGGATCACGCGGATCAGTCAGACACCCGGCCAGCGCCTCGACCAGGCCCACACGCCGATCCACTTCCCGCAGCAGCAACCCGCCCGCATCCGTCGTGAGCCGCCCACCCGCAAAATCGCCCACAATCTTCTGCCGCCCCAGACTGGAAAACAGCAACCCCTGGCCGTTACACTCTGTCACACGTGGCCTCCTTGCCTGAACACTGGCGAACCTCTAGCAAGTCCCCAGTTTACAAGGCTTCGAGGCCATGTCTATTTCAACGCAGCAACGAACTGATGAAATATCCGGGCTAG